>DASRJB010000877.1:0-10141 GCA_035649715.1 Pirellulaceae bacterium | reverse complement strand
CGGCGGCTTCGACCAGCGGGCGGAGCGTGTCGATATGGTAGTTCGTATCGACCCCCTGCATCACCGCGGCCATCCGCTCCAGTCCCATGCCGGTGTCGATGTTCTTGCTGGGCAGCGGCCGGAGGTTGTTGGGCGGATCGCCGACGCGATTGAACTGGGTGAAGACGAGATTCCAGATCTCGAACGCCTTGCCGCCGCCGTTGGGCTTGAAGAAGATCTCGCTGCACGGACCGCAGACGCCGTCGGGGCCTTTGCTCGGCGCGCCGGCCGGCCAGAAGTTATCGTCCTCGCCCATCCGCTCGATGCGGCTCGCCGGCAGGCCGATGTCCTTTTGCCAGATGCCCGCCGCTTCGTCGTCGTCGAGATAGACTGTCACCGTGAGCTGGTCCGGGTTGATGCCGAACCACTTCTTGTCGGTGAGCAGCTCCCAGGCCCAGTGGATCGCCTCGCGTTTGAAATAGTCGCCGAAGCTGAAGTTGCCGAGCATCTCGAAGAACGTGTGGTGATAGGCCGTGCGGCCCACGTTGTCGATGTCGCCCGTGCGGAGGCATTTCTGGCAGGTCGTGGCCCGCGTGAACTCCAGCTTGACCTTGCCCAGGAAGTGGTCCTTGAACTGGTTCATGCCCGCCGGCGTGAACAGCACCGACGGATCCCACCGCGGCACCAGCACGTCGCTGGCCTGGCGGGTGTGCCCCTTCGATTGAAAGAAACTCAGGTATTTTTCGCGTATTTCGTCGGTTTTCATGGGGAGTCTGTGTATGTCGTTTAACCCGGAGCCGGAGGCGACGGCGTTGTGCAAATGCGCGGTCGCCTCCGGCTCCGGGTTAAACGAAGCATAGCGAAGGCGCGAAATACCGAATAGCCGGAGCTAATCCAGCTGCACGGTCCGCGTCGCCTTGTCCGCAGGGGCGGCGGTCAACTTGAGGACCGCTTCGCCCTCGATCAAGTTCACGGCGCCATAGAACTCGCCGGGCGTCGTGACGCGGGACTGGCCGACATGGCTGACGAAGTCGCCGGGACGCAGGCCAGCTTTCCAGGCGGCCGAGTCGCGATGGACTTCGACGACGCCTACGCAGCCGGCGGGATCGAGCTCGCGGCTCTGCTCGCGGAACAGAGGTGAGGCGGTCGAGTATTCGACGCGCAGGCCGCGCCAGGCGGGCGGCTCGACTTCGGCGAAACCCTCGCGGGGACCTTCCACGCGCTTCTTCGAGAGCTTGACTTTCACGTTCATCGGGCGGCCCGGCCGCGTCGCGTCACTGCCGCGGAGGATTCTCAGCGTGATGTTCGAATCGGCAAACAGGCCGCTGACGTGGCGGATCAGCTCGACGCTGTCAGCGACGGGCCGGCCTTCGACGTGCGTGATCACGTCGCCCGCTTTCAGTCCCGCCGCCGCGGCCGGCGTGCCCGGAACGACGCCGTCGCCGCCAAGCTGGTCCTCGATCTTCGCTCCGAACCGGCCCTGCCGCCGCAGGTCGGCCGCGAGCGTCGCCGGCGCAACGCCGAGGAAGCCATAGTCGGGCAGCCGTCCCGTTTTCAAAGTGTCCAGCGCGCGGCGGAAATCGTCATCGACGGGAAAGGCGAAGCCGCCCGGGCGTTCATAGCCGTAGAGGGCGGCCAGTGAAGTCGTCAGGCCGACCATCTCACCCTTGAGGTTGACCAGCGCCCCGCCGCTTGCGCCGAGCTCCAGCCGGGCGTCGGTCTGGATCAGCGTGCCCCAGTGGTGCAGCGTCTCGCCGGTTTCGCTGGGCCGCGTGAGCGTCCGCGGCGCGGGGGCTTGCCGCTCCAGGTTGCTGACGATTCCCCACGAGGCGCTCGGCTGCCCGTCCTTGGCAATGGCGTAGGGATTGCCCAGGGCGATGACGAACTGGCCCTTTTTGAGCTCGCGGGCGTTGCCGAACGTGATCGGCTTCAGGTTCGCGGCGTCAATTTGCAACACCGCCAGGTCGAGCCATGGATCGGCGGCCTTCACCTTGGCCGGATACGGCTTGCGGCTGATCCAGACGTAGTAGTCGGCCTCGCGGACGTTGCCCAGCACGTGGGCCGCCGTGACGATCAGCCCCTTGGCATCGATCACGACGCCCGTCCCGAACTCGTGCGGGACAAACGCCGGATCGAGCGGGTCAGTCCGTTCCAGCCGCAAGGGCGAGCCGGCTTCGGCCGCGGGTTCGCGGCGGACACGGGCGATCGCGACGACCGATTTTTCGGCCTTTTCGATCGCTTCGGTGACGAGCTTTTCCATCGCCGCCGCAGCCGCCAGGGCCGAGGGCTCCTGAGCGGCGAGCGGAGCCGCGCCGCAGGCCATTAGCGATCCAACCAGGCAAATCGCGGAGAAACGCATAACAACCGGGGCGATAACGCTCCGTCCGCCGAGTGACGACAAGCACGGGAGCAACTCCGCTCCCGGCTTTTCATTGTCGATAGCAAGTGGCGAATGCCGCAACCCTATTCGGCCGCCTCGCCCTCGCTGGCGACGCCGCCGGCCAGGGACCCGGAGGCCAGGATCTTTTCGCGAATCTCGGCGGTTACTTGGGGGTTTTCCAGCAAAAAGGCGCGGGCCTTTTCCTTGCCCTGGCCCAGGTAGGTCTCGCCATATTTGAACCAGGCGCCGCTGCGGGTCAGGATTTTCTGGTTCAGGCCCAGGTCGAGGATGTCCCCTTCGTAGCTGATGCCGCAGGTGTGCATCATGTCGAACTCGGCGAAGCGGAACGGCGGGGCGACCTTGTTCTTGACGACCTTGGCCCGCACCCGCTGGCCGACGACTTCCTCGCCGTCCTTGAGCTGGCTGATCCGGCGGACGTCGATGCGGCAGGAAGAATAGAACTTGAGCGCCCGGCCGCCGGGCGTCGTTTCCGGGCTGCCGTAGCTGACGCCGATCTTCTCGCGAATCTGGTTGATGAAGATCACGGCGGTCTTGCTCTTGGCGATCGCCCCGGTGAGCTTGCGCATCGACTGGCTCATCAGGCGGGCCTGGAGCCCGACGTGCGTATCGCCGATCTCTCCGTCGAGCTCCGCCCGCGGGACGAGGGCGGCGACCGAATCGATGATGATCACATCCACCGAGTTGCTCTTCACCAGCATCTCGGTGATCTGCATCGCCTCCTCGCCGTTGTTGGGTTGGCTGACGAGCAGCGTCTCCAGCTGGACGCCCAGCTTTTTGCCCCAAGTCGGATCGAAGGCGTGCTCGGCGTCGATGATCGCCGCGATCCCGCCGGCTTTCTGAGCCTGGGCCGCGACGTGCAGGGCGAGCGTCGTCTTGCCGCTCGATTCCGGGCCGAAGACCTCGATGATGCGGCCGCGGGGAATGCCCTGGCCGCCCAGGGCGACGTCGAGCGAGAGGCTGCCGGTCGGAATGCCCGAAATCGCCAGCGTGCGCTCGCCGCCCAGCGGCATGATCGAGCCTTCGCCGAACTGCTTTTCGATCTGCTGCAGGGCGGTCTTCAGCGTGGCGTTGTCTTCGATCAGCGACGAGACCGCCGCCTTGCCATTGCCCGCCGGCGCGCGTTCCTTTTTGGCCATACGTTGATTCGAGTTCGATTTTTCCAGAGTGGCTGCCATGACGTGACCTCCTTTATTGGGGACCAGATAGGGCGATGCAAGTCGCGAGGCGTTTCCGGCTTCACGTGAACAGGCGAGAAGTGTACGCCCGTTCTAGTTGCCCGTCAACCACTCGCGACTCGTTACGACCATTGTCGCGAGGCTTTGGACTAGTCTGGTCCATTTGAGTCAAGCGAAAAAAAGATTTATCGAAATAGTTCGCGAGGCAGCCGCAGCACAGACAGGCTTCCTATTTTCTATTAGACCGCAATGCGGCGCCCGACGCTCCACAGCCGCGTGGGTCTGCGCCCGCGGACTCGCTTGACCACACTACCGTTCACTCGCCGCCGTAATCCAGCACAACCCGGCTGCGAACGCCCTCGCGGCCTGCGCGGTTCCGCGGCCAGGCTTCCAGGCGGTTCATTCCGGGCCGCAGCGTCCAAGTGAAGGATCCGGCCGCTGGTTTGGGCGGCTGATCGTCCAGTTTTGCCAGAAAGCAATCCAAGCCAGGCGTGACCGTGTCAAATTCGACTCGCAACTCGCCTGGAACCTCATTGGCGGTGAGCGAAAGGTGCGCCTGGTTCAGCGTCCAGTCCCAATTCTGCGGCTGGCTGACGCGGTGGCCATAGAGCAGCGATGCCGGCGAGCGCTCGTCGGTCCAGACGTGATGCCCGGTCCAGAACCAGCCGCGCATACCTTGATTGAGCGGCAACGGCGCGGCCTGCTCCAGGAAGTCGCTCCGCGGGATCAGCCGGAGCTCGAGGAAGGGGGGCCAACTGGTGAGGCCCGTCCACTCATAGCGGGACTCGGCGAGGCGAACGAGGCGCGGCGGAGGCGATGCGGCTGGAGATTCGGCGAAAGCAGCGAGCTGCCGCGTGCGCAGCTCGCGCAGCGACAGCGGGATGCCGGATGCGTCATCGACGAAGTACCACGCGGCGTTGCCATCGACGTAGATCCACTTGGCGAATTGGTTGGACCAGATTTCGACGACCTCGTGGCCGCCGCGAATTCTGCCGGCGAACTGGCCGTCGCCGGGCCCGATCGAAACGGCCCTGCCGATCAGGCCGAAGCTTTCGCAGGCTTGCAGGAACACCACGTTGTATTGCTGGCAGAAACCGCCGACCGGCGATCCGTCGGCGGCGGGCCTCAGAATCTCGTGCGCGTCCCACGGCGGATACTGCTGCTGCAAGTGCCCCTTGTCCCAGCGCTGCGACGACCAGACTGCCAGCTTCGAGATCAACTCCAATTCGCTCTTGGCTCCCAGGGCGACGTCATCCAGTTTGTACTCCGCGCGCAGCGTCTTCAGCCGCGGCTGGTCGACGGGCTCGTACTCAAATGGAATCGAAGCGCGGACGATGGCCGGATTCTGGCACTCAACGACTCGCAGCCGCGAGTGCCAGGAGGAACTCGGGTCCGCCGCGGCGGTGATCAGCAGCCCTTCGAGTCGCGCTGCGTCCTGAAGAGCTCGGCTCGCCAGGACGATGCGTATCTGAAAGTAGCGACTGGCCTGCGGAATTTCGCCGGCAGCGCTCGCCAGCGGTTGCCATTTGGTCCAAGACTTGTCGTCCACAACGGCTGTCGGTCCCGTGCGGAATTGCAGTCCCAGATCGCCGCTCCCTTTGGCGGCGACGTGGATGGGGCTAGCGCCTTTCACCGCCGGCGCGACCAGCGAGCCGCTCAGGTTCGCCGCGTCGAGCACCGGCAGCGTCAAGCTGCCGCGTGGCTGCGGCTGCTCGAGAAAGACGCGGACGTAGTATTCGCCGTCGAGGTCGCCGCCGGTCCCCAGGCGATCGAAATTCCAGGTTATTCCACCGTCGGTGCTTTTGGCGCTGCGATTCGGGTGGCTCTTCTGCGCCTTGGACCCCGCCGCGAAATCCTGGTCGCGGGCGATCCAGATCTTGCCGCCACCGGACAGCACGAACTCATTTCGGCCAGCGACCAGCGTCGCGGGATCGAACTCGTACTTCTGCCAATACTGACCCGCTTTGCCGGCCGGACGAAGCGCCACCGCGCGGCCGTTGATTTCGGCCGACAGCTCGCCGCCCGGAGCAACCAGCAGAAACGCCTTGGTCGCATCCGGCTGCTCGATCAGCAGGACTTTCTTGATCGCGACGGTGCCCGCCAGCCGCTCTTCGTTGGGTCCGTAACAGTAGCCAGCCGCGGCGCCGTCGTCTTCGTACAGGACGCCGCGTTCGAGCTCGATTCCCCGTTCGCCCAAGTTCAGGCGCACGTTCTCGCTCGTGGCCAGGTCCATGATCTGCCGGGGCGCCAGACGCAGCTCGTCGGCCAGGATCGGCAGTCCGACCGAGACCGCAACAACCGCAGCCGCGAGGGCGCGCGCGTTCATTTGGCCGATCCGCGATAGTACTCGACGGTGAGTCGCAGTCCTTCGGCGAGCTGCACGTTGGGCTCGTAGCCGAGCACCGCGCGGGCCCGGCTGATGTCTGCGAGACTGTCGCGAACGTCGCCCGCGCGGGCCGGCTGAAAGATCGGCTGGATGTTCTTCCCAAAAATGGCGTTCAGCTCCTTCAGCAGGTCGAGCAGCGTCAGCGAGACCCCGTTGCCCACGTTGAACACCTGCCCCGCGGCACCAGTGGCTTCCGCCGCTTTGAGGTTTGCTTGCACGACGTTCTCGACGTACGTGAAGTCGCGCGTCTGCAGGCCGTCGCCAAAGATTGTCGGCTGCTGCCCGGCGAGAATCTTCTGGATAAAAATCGGGATCACCGCCGCGTACGGGCCGCTGGGATCCTGCCGCGGGCCGAAGACGTTGAAGTACCGCAGGGCGACCGCCTCCAGGCCGTAGCTGTGCCAGAAGGCCTCGCAATACAGCTCCGCCGCCAGCTTGGCCGCGGCATAGGGCGACAGCGGCGAGGGCAGATCGGTCTCGCGCTTCTGGGGCTGCGGCTGATTGCCGTAGGCGCTGCTGCTGGCGGCATAGACGACGCGGCGGACCTTGGCCTTGCGGGCCTCGTTCAGCACGTTCAGCGTGCCGGTCGCGCACGCGGCGTGCGTCGCCAGCGGATCGTCGATGCTCCGCGGCACCGAGGCCAGCGCCGCCTGGTGAAACACGAATTCGCAGCCGGCGACCGCCTTGGCCACGGCCGCTGCATCGGCCACGCTGCCAGTAATCAGCTCGACCTGGCCGAGGACGGCCTGCAAGTTCTCGCGCTTGCCCGTGTCGAAGTTATCGAGCACCCGGACCTTGTCGCCACGGCGGACCAGGGCCTCAGCGATATGCGAGCCGACGAAGCCCGCGCCGCCGGTGACGAGACAGGTAGGCATAAGCCAATCAAATTCCAAGAACCGAAGATCCAAAGAACCGAAGATCCAAAGAACCGAAGCGGAAGCTCCGTAACCTTTTTGGTTCTTTGGTTCTTTGGTTCTTGAAGTTTTCCTACGTCGCCACGCAGCCGAGCACTTTCGCCCCGGCGGCTCGGAAGTCGCGGAGCGCGGCCTGGGCCGCACAGCCTTCGACGACGCCGAGTTGAACTACAAAGTAGGTGGCGTCCGAGACGCGGGCAAGGGCGGCAGCAGCCGCATCGGAGGAGCGTCCTCCGTCGATCAAGAGGAGAGAATACTCGCCGGCCAATTCCTGGAGCAGGTTTTCCAGCCGCGGGCCCGCCAGCAAATCGACGTAACTCGCTCGCCCCGCCGGCAAGAGCGACAGCCGCTCGAAGGCGGTCGGCCGGCAGAGCGGTTGCGGCCGCTCGTCGTTCTTCAGCAACTCCGCCAGGCCGGTCAGCTGGCCATAGTCGAGGTCGCCCGAGAGCGACCGGCGGCCCAGGTCGGCGTCGATGAGCAGCGTCGGACCCTCCAAGGCCTCGGCCAGCAGCGCCGCCGAGTGCAGGAGCGATTCATAGCCGCCACGGCTCTCGCCGATGCTGATCCAGAGCAAAGTCTTGCTGTCGGTCTGCTCGACGTCGCGGGCCAGGCGGTGGGCCAGCTGCTGAAACGGCTGAGCGCGGCTGGAATCGGTGAGCGTGCGGCGCACCGCGCGTTCGAGATTCGCCGGCGGCCGGTTGATGCCGAATCGGTCGCGCTTGATTGCGGGAGGCGGGTCCGGCTGAGGCTTGGCGGGCGGCGCTGCGACGACAGGCGCGGCTGAATCTGCCGCGACGTCTTGGGCCTGCAGATAGACCGGCACCAGCGCCGTATTGTTGGGAGCGGGCGGCGCTGGATTGGGGGCGGGCTGCGCAGGGTTGGCAGCGGGCTGCGCGGGCGGCTTAGTTCGACCGGCATTGTCGGCCAGGTGCCCCAACAATCCTCCGGCCGCGGCCGGTTTTTTCGACCGGGCTTCCAGATTTTTCAGGGCTTGGAGCATGCGGGCCATAGACCGCTACTTATTCCGCAAGGAGCTGAAAAGCTGGCGGTATTCGGGCCGCCGGGGCCGGCCGGCGAGCGGCGGAACGGCGCCTGCCTGATCGTCTTCGACCACGATCAAATCGCGGTCGTCCTGCCCCAATTCATTCAGCGAGACCGTGGCCCGCCGCGATTGCGGCGTCGGCGGCTCCTCCGGCAGCAGCGGATCGCTGGCCGGGTGAAACGCGGCCGACGCCGGAATCGTCATCGAATTCTGGCTCACCGGTTCATCCTCGCGCGGCTGAGCCGGCTCGCCTGGGACTGCCGCTGCGCTCACCGCCGCCCCGATCGCCCTGCCTTCATCGCTCGTGACTTGCCGCCGGTTCCGCACAGCCGCATCTTCCAGCGACGCGTAGCGGTCGATCACCACTTCCTCGTGCTCCCAATGGCCGCCGAACGGATCGTGCGACGAATGGAAAATCAATTCCACTTCGGTGCCGCTCGGATCGGCCGGCGAGAACTCGCCGCTTGATTCGCCTGCCGCTTCCGCCGCGGCCTCGCTCGTCTTGAGCAAGCTCAAGCCCTGGTCGATAGCGTCGATATTCGCCAGCGCCGCGTCGGCCAGCGGGACGGTCTGATTGTTCGGCGCTTCGCCGAGCTGGCCGAATTCGACGATGCCGCCGGTGCTGCCGCCGCTCGATGTGCTGCGTGTGGCCGGCGGATCGTGCAGCGGGACCGGCAGCTGCTGCAGGTCGGCCCAGGCTTCTTCGACGCCGCCCGAGTCGATCGTCCGCTCCCCGCCGAGGGCCGCCAGCATCAGCGCGTGGTCGCACAGCTGGTTGATCAGCCGCGGAATGCCGTCGGTCGCCGTGTGAATCGCCGTCTGGGCGTCGCCCGTGAACACGCTGTCGGCGGCCGCTCCGCAGCGGCGGAACTGCTCCTGCACGTAGAAGATTGTCTCGTCGCGGCCCAGCGGCTGCAAATAGCAGCGGGCCACGATCCGCTGCAGGAACGAGTCGAGCTTCGGATTGTTCAGCCGCTCCTCGAGCGCGAGGCCTCCGGCCAGCACCAGCCGCACCCGCGACTGGCCGCCTTGCACCAGGTTCGTCAGCAGGCGGATTTCCTCGAGCAGTCGCAGCGGCAGCGTGTGCGCCTCATCGACCAGCAACAAGAGCCCCTCGGTTCCGCCGGCCCGCGGCTCCAGGTGGTCGATCAGCGACAACCGCAGCTCGCTCTCGTCCAGCTCGCGATAGGGCAGCCGCAATTCGAACAGGATGTTCTGCAGCAGGGCCCGCCGGGTGCAGAGCCGCGCGGCCGAGAGCAGCGCGATCTGAAAGCGGCCGCGAAAGTGCTTGGCGAGCACCTGGCAGAGCAGCGACTTGCCGGTGCCGGCCGGCCCGATGATCAGCCCGGGCCCCTCGCCACGGTCGAGGCAGCGGACGAGCGTCTGGCGGGCGTGGTCGAGCGAGCTGGTCGGGATGTAAGCCTCGGCCAGCGGCGCAGGCACGAACGGGCGATGCGTCAGCCGGAAGAAACTCTCGTACATCGCGGCATCCTGAATCTGGTGGCCTTCCCCCGCGCTGCTAGCACCCGCTGCTCACGCGCGAAGCTCGAGCGGCGCAATTTCCCTTGTCTGTCCCATCGACCAACCGGGGCGGCGGCCTGGAGCACGGCGCGGCCGGTCCGAGCGATTCGGCGGATCGCCGCGAGTCTGCCGGCTACCGGCTGCTCACGAATCGCCCCATGACTTCCGACAGCGTGCCGAACGGATCCGCCAGCACCTGCGATGCCAGCGTCGGCTCCACCGTGATCGAGATCAGGCACGCCGCGGCCGCCAAGGCGAGCACGCCTTCCGCCAGGTGCCCCGCCAGCCGCACGTAGACCGGCTTGAACAGCCGCTGGCGCAGGCGGGCCGCCGCGGTCCGCAGGCTGGCCGCGCTGCCGATGACCGGGATCTCCAGCACCGCGGCCAGCTCGCGGGCCGTCTGGATTTTTGGAGGGAGGACCGCGGCCGAAGACGCACGGAACATGACGATCGCGGCCGTGCAAGCCAGCAGGCTGCCCAGCAAGAGCGTCACGGAACGCGGCGTTCCGCCCAGCCGCGTCACGACCACGGCCGGCTCCGCCGACCAGTCGGCGGCCGTGGGCTCGCTCGACAACTCCTGCATCCGGTCGGTCTGCCGCTGCTCGGCGACTTGCCGCTGGCGGCTGGTCTGCGTCAATTCCAGCAGCGCCGCGGAAATCTCGGCGGAAACGTCGCCCTGTTCGTTCGCCGCATCGGCGTCGGTGGAAACGAAATGACTCGCCG
>DASRJB010000876.1:0-5957 GCA_035649715.1 Pirellulaceae bacterium | reverse complement strand
TGCACCTCGACCAGATCGTTACGCACCAGCTGCCGCTCGCGGAATTCGAGCGCGGCCTGAAGCTGATGCAAGCCGGCGAGGCGATCAAGGTTGTCCTCGAAGTTCCGGGTTCAAAGGCAACTCGGTCCCAAGCTCCGCTGGGGACCGCACGACTCGAAGCTCCGCTTCGATAGCCGTAAACGAAGCAGAGCGCCGAAAGAATGTGTGCCCAAGGGAATTCTGGTGAGACCCTCAGCGGCAGGCTTATTCCATGCCCAACGCCAACTTCGATTCCCGTGCCCAGGACCTGCTGAAATCGCTGGCCGATGCGCGGCAGCTGAAGCGGTTTCAGCGATTGTCGGGCCCAATGGGCGCGACGGCGAACATCGAGGGCCGCGGCGAAGTGGTCGTGCTCTGCTCCAACAACTACCTGGGTCTGGCCGATCATCCGGAGGTCGTTCAGGCGGGAATCGAAGGGCTGAAGCGGTACGGGGCGGGCACGGCGTCGGTGCGGTTCATCTGCGGCACGCTTGATTGCCACGCGCGGATCGAGGAGACGATCGCGCGGTTCGTAGGCACGCAGTCGGCGCTGACCTATGTGAGTTGCTGGAACGCCAACGAGGCGGTCTTTCCTACGCTTGTCGGGCCGGACGACGTGATCCTCTCCGACGAGCTGAACCACGCCAGCATCATCGACAGCATCCGCCTGGTCAGCAAAGCGATCCCGCGCGAAGTCTACAAGCACAGCGATCTGGCCGACCTGGCCGCGAAGCTGAAGCAATACCCCGGCAAGGCGTGTCGCTGGGTGGTCACCGACGGCGTATTCAGCATGGAAGGCGACGTTGCGAAACTACCGGAGCTCGCCGCGATCTGCCGCGAGCACAGCGCCATGCTCGTGGTCGATGACTCGCACGGTGTCGGCGTGCTCGGCGCGGGCGGTCGCGGCACTCCGGAGCATTTTGGACTGCTGGGCCAGGTCGACATGCTCACGGGCACGCTCGGCAAGGCCCTCGGCGGCGCTGCCGGCGGCTATGTGGCCGCGGCCCCGCACGCGATCGAAATGCTCCAGCAGCGCGGCCGGCCGAGCCTGTTTTCCAACGCGCTGCCCGCCACGGTCGCCTGCAGCGCCCGCCGGGCGATCGAAATCGTGGAGCGCGAGCCGCAGCGCGTGGCCCGCCTGCACGCCAACGTCCGCCGCGTCCGCGAGGGGCTGACGAAACTCGGCTTCCAGCTGCACGAATCGCCCACGGCGATCATCCCGATCATGATCGGCGACGAGGCCGAGACGATCGCCAAGAGCAATCGCCTGCTCGAACTGGGCGTGCTGGTCATCGGCTTCGGTTACCCCGTCGTCCCCAAGGGGCAAGCTCGGCTTCGCGTCCAAGTGTCCGCCGCCCTGGAAGAGTCGCACCTCCAGCGGGCGCTCGACGCATTTGCGAAGCTGTAGGCGGAAAAGCCGCGGACATACACGGAATTTCACGGATTTCACTTGCCCGAATCCGTGTCATCCGCGGCATCCGCGGCTGGTTCTTTGGACTTTGTAAAACCGGAGGCAGGCCCTAATCTCCGGGGTAAGGTTGCTTGCATGTCCACCCTCTGGCTGCCCATTGCCGCTACGTTTCTGCTTGGCGCCGAGCCTCCGCAGCCGGCCAGCGTCGTCGCCGCGCCGCCGCTGGTGACTGAAGCGCCGGCCGAAGAGCCGCCTGACGCGTTCACGCCTTCGCCGGAGTTTCAAGACTGGATCACCAGGCTCGTCCGGGAGCAGCTGCCGAACCCTTACGAGAAGAAGAAAAACTGGGGGCATCAGGTCAAGACTTTCGACGGCGTCTCGGTGCAGCTCAAGGACGGCCAACTCAAGACGCACCGCAAGTTCAAGCAGGCCAACGACGGCACCTGGCAGTACTACAAGGTGACGCTCAAGAATCCCGAGGAGAAGTTCGAGATTCGCGTCGCCAAGATCGAGCAGCTTCCCAATAACAAGGTCGGCATGGACGTCTCGGCCGTGGCCCAACTGGAGGTCTATGGTCGGCAGTCGCTGTGGGACCACGGCATCCAGATCTTCAGTCTCTCGGCGGAAGCCGACGCCCGAGTGCGGCTGTCGGCCCATTGCGAAATTGCCACGCGGCTGGACCCGACGCGATTTCCGCCCGACGTCTATCTCGATCCCGAAGTGAAGGCCGCCAAGTTCGACATTCCCGAATTCAAGCTCCGCCGAGTGGGCCGCGCCGACGGCCCGATCGTCCGCTCGCTCAGCAACGCCGCCCGCGAGGCCCTCGAAGACAAGCTCCGCGAGGACAACGCGAAGCTCGTCGCCAGCCTCAACCGGCAGATCGCCAAGCAGGAGAAGAAGCTCAAGCTCTCGCTGGCCGACGTGATGAGCAGCAAGTTCGGCAAGATGTTCTCGCAATCCGACGACTCGAAATGAGACTTCTGCAGGCACCTGTAGGAGCATCGAGGCGGACCACGCGGCCCGTCGGCTGCCCTTAAGGGCCGGCGACGAATATAACGAAAACTGCCAACAGCACTGCTTCGCACACGCGCGTCGCATGCCGCCATCGTGCCGCAACTGCTTGGCACGCGAGGACTTCCGGCATTTCTCCGGCGTTTTGGCATTTGAGGGTTAGAAGGCTTAGAGAGCCTGGTGGGGAGTTTTCGTTATATTCTGCTGCCGAGCGGAGCGGCGACGATTCCGCCCTTAGTTGCCATCGACAAATTGAGAATGAACGGCCGACCTTGCGCCGGGCGGCCAAAACGGCAGTCCGCCGCGCCAATGGGAACTATACTGCAAATAGCGTACCAATGTTTAGTATGGCCCTCAAATCGGCTCCTACCAACCAAAGCCGATAGACGGACTACTACCTGACGGCGAGGCGCAGCATGATCTCGTTCAGCCGGCGGACGATCGGCGCGGTCGGCCCCATCTCGCGGCGTTCGACATAAAGCCACGCGAGCCAGTTGAAGGCGGAGAGGATCAGCCCCGTCTCGTCGAGCAGGTCGATAAACCCCCGGTCGTCGTCGTTCAGCGGACGCAGTTCGGAATACGCATTGAGCGCAAACTCCCGCGCTTCGGGGTCATCGCCGGCGAGGCTGCCGACGAGCCGCGCGACGTCGGCCAGCGGCGTATCGATCCGCATCGCTCCGAAGTCGATCAACCCGGTCACCTCGTCGCCGGTGAACAGCACGTGATCGCGGTGGATGTCGCGGATTGCGGGCTGGAGCGGAAGCTGCGGATGCATCCAGCGGCCTGGATTCCGCTCGGGATCGTTGTGAGCGGTGCAAGCCAGCATTAGCAGTCGCGGCGCTAGTTGGTCGATCTCGCTACCCAGGGGACGCGCCAGCGATCGCTCGATAGCCGCAACCCCGCTGGCAGCAAGCTCAGCCCACCGCTCCGCTCGGTCGCAGAGCGCGGGCGGCACGGTCGGCTCTACGCTCTGGCCCCGACCGGCCAGCGTGTGAAAGCGGGCGAGGGTTTGCATCGCCGCCTGCAGCCGCTCGCGGCTCGGACGCTCGCGATAGTCGGCCTTTCCCGGCCGCCAGGTCACCAGCTCCCACAGCTGACCATCCTGCTCGACGAACGTGGCACCGCTCGTTGTCGCCTGAGGCAGCGGGACGGCGGGCAAATCGCCGCTAACGCGGGCCATCACCGTGTGAATGAGCACCAACTGCTGCGGCTGTGGATGCTGCCGTGGCCAGCGGCGGAGGCAGAATTCGCCTGCGGGCGTACCGACGCGCCACAGCTGCGAGCCGCTCCAGCCGCCGGCGTTTCCCAGCGGCTCAAGGCGCTGGACGAACTCGGCGCTGGGGAAATAGCGGGCCAGGACGGCCCGCGCGTCCGCAAGATCGGCCATGCTCTTTATCGTAGTCCGGCCACGGCGAACTCGCGCCGCGCGGCAACCGGCCAGATCGCTTCGACCCGCTCGCCGCGGCAGGCATAGATCCGATCGTAGAGGTTCACGTTCGGATCGCAGTGCGGAACGATGAACTCCAGCCGCTCGCCGAGGGCCGGCAACTTGCCGCCTTCGCCGAGCGAGAGAGCGCCGAATTCGTCTCCGGCTCGGGCATAGGTCAAGCCGGGTCGGCCCTTCGCCTCAGGAATTTGCACCGTCGTCGTGTCGAGGGCCTTCGTCCCCGCATCGACCGTGACGCGGTCGGGATGCGTGGCGTTGACCACCGTCGCCAGCACGGTGAGGCTGTGCTGGAAGTCGGCGTAGCGCTCCGATCCGCCCTGGCCGCCGATGCGGCGATAGTCGAGGTCCATAAAGACGTACGACCCGACTTGCAGCTCGCTCATGCCTTCGATCGCCGAGTCGATGTTGTAGGTGCCCGTGCTGCCGCCCGAGAGAATCTTGGCGTCGAAGCCTGCCTTCTGAAGCCGTTGCTTCGTCTCCACGGCCTTGCCGATCGCGGTTTGCGAGACCTTCTGCCGGGCTTCGAAGCCGACCGTGTGCGAGGCGTGGCCGGCGTAGGCCTGCACGCCGCGGACCTTCAGCCGCGGGCTCTTGGCGATCAGCCGGGCCAGCTCGACCGCCGGCTCGAGCGGCAGCGAGCCGGTCCGCCGGTCGCCGACGTCGAGATCGACGAGCACATCCAGCGTAACCTTCGCCGCGTCCGCTGCTTCCGCGAGCAGCTCAGCCTGCCGCGGGCTGCCGACGGAGAGCATGACCTGCCCGCCGCGGCTGGCGATCGCGACGACGCGGGCGATCTTCGCCGGATCGACGATTGGCGAGGTCAGCAGGAGCCCCGGAATGCCCGCGGCGGCGAGGGCCTCGAGCTCCGGCACCGTCGCGGCGCAGATGCCGCTCGCGCCGGCGGCGATCTGCCGCTTGGCGATGTCGGGGCACTTGTGGGTCTTGGCGTGCGGCCGGAAGCCGACCTTCGCCTGCCGGCAGTGGTCCGCCATCTTCTGGATGTTGGCTTCCAGCGCCGCCAGATCGACGATCAGCGCCGGCGTGGGGATGTTGGCCTTCGACAGGCCGGACACATCCACTTCGGCGGCGGCGGCCGGCTGGGTCTGCGCGGCGGTCGCGGCTGCCATCATTCCGGTGCTCATGCTCGAGGCTAAAAAAAGTCGGCGGTCCATATTCGGTTCCTTGGCATCACTTGTCGGCTTCCGCAGCCGCGTCGGCGGCGCCCGCTTCTGCGTAAAATTTTTTGGCCTGCTCCAACAATTCAACTCGCTCAAGATTCACGGCCGCAACATCGCGTTCCAGGAGCGCCTGGGCCCGCGAAAGCTCTGCCTCGACCATCAGCTGCCGGCTGCGCAGCTCCAGCTCGGCCGCGTGCCTCGCCAACCGCCAGCGGTCGAGCGCCCAGCCGGTGGCGAGGGCGACGATGACGGTGACTAGCAGGATGTCGCGGATGGAAAATCGCATGCTCAGTGGTCACTCTCTGCCGGCTCAGTGGTCAGCTGCGGCATCCGGCTGGTAGGCCGACCCAGCCGCAAGCCGCGGAGCGTGTCGAGGTATCCGTGCTTGACTAGCTCCTCATTCTCTGCCGCATACTTGACGTTATCCACTACCTCTTTGAACTCTGCATTGGCCTGCTGATAAGCTTGGATTTGCTGGACCAATCGATTTTCTAACTCCGCGGCGCGCGCCAGCTGAGCTTCAACCAGTCGGCGGACTCGGTGATCCTGGTCCGCTCGCTGCTTGGCCAGCCGCCAGCGGTCCAGCGCCCAGCCGGTGACGAGACCGACGATGAGGGTCAGCAGCAGGAGGTCGCGGATCGAAAACCGCATGGCCGGATTGTAATGTTCGGGCTCCCGCGACGTCTACCAACGCCGCAGTGCTGCTCACGGCCGAACCACTATGTTTGCTCGCCGGCCAGCACGGACGCTGGCGAATTGCCTCTAGGCCGTGCCTCTCCGGCATAATCGGCCTTGGCACAAGGCTTGCGATCAAACCGGCCGATTTCAAGTTTAGCCACCTGGAGGAACACCATGAAATCGCTCCTGTTGGTCGCCCTGGTAGTCCTGGCCT
>DASRJB010000875.1:0-4794 GCA_035649715.1 Pirellulaceae bacterium | reverse complement strand
CCCGGCGTGATCGTCACGGCGATGCCCAGATCGGTCGCCGCCGGCACATCGACTGAGTCGTAGCCCACGCCCATCCGTGCGACCGCCCGCAGCTTGCTGCCGGCCAGCACCTCGCGCGACAGCCGCTCGGTGCTGGCGAGCATTGCATCGGCCGTGGCCAAGAGCGGCAACAGGTTCTCGCGCTGCATCGTGTCGCAGCCTTCCGGCGGATAAACGACCTCGAAGCCCCCCTGAAGCAACGTGTCGCAATAAAGGCCGGGAACGTTGCGAAGGAGCGTCGGTGTAACGAGGACGCGAGGCATGCGATGTTGTTCCGACTGGGGGGAAATCTGGTTGTATCCGCGAGGACGCGAATTTCCAAGAACCGAAGAACCAAAGAACCAAAAACCGAAATACTAAACCCTAGTCATCGATTTCTGTCTCTTGGCCTACTTTGGTTCTTTGGTTCTTTGGTTCTTCGATTTTTGCCATACAATGGTGCCACTATTGCATGGGAGGCGCCCTTGGCAGCCAACAAGGTTCAAATCATCGGCATTGGCGACGACGGCCTCGAAGGGCTGACCGCCGCGGCTCGCCAGCTCGTCGCCCAGGCGGAGCTGCTGATCGGGGCCCGCCAGACGCTGGCCGCGGCTGCAACCAGTAAAGCCGAAAAAGTCGAAATCGGCGGCGACCTCGATGCCGTCGTCCGCAAGCTGGAGTCGGCGGCGGGCAAGCGGACCGTCGTCCTCACCACGGGCGATCCGCTGTTCTACGGCACGGCCCGCTACCTCGTGGGCCGCCTGGGCAAGGACCGCTTCGAAGTCACGCCGCACGTCAGCAGCATGCAGCTCGCCTTCGCCCGCGTGAAGGAGAGCTGGGACGACGCCTACCTGACGAACCTGGCGACGCAGCCGCTGGAGCTGGTCGTCGAAAAGGCCCGTACCGCGGCGAAGGTCGGCGTGTTCACGACCGAAGCCGCGCCGCCGGACGCCGTGGCCCAGGCCCTCTTGGACCGCAAGATCGACTATTTCACGGCCTACGTCTGCGAGAACCTCGGCTCGCCCGACGAACGCGTGACGCACGGCGAATTGGCCGATATCGCACGGCAGGAGTTCTCGCCGCTCAACGTGCTGATCCTCGTCCGCAAGCCGAATGTGCCCGACCGCCCGGCGGCAATGATCGGCCGCAAGCTGTTTGGCAATCCGGACGAATCGTTCATGCAGTCGCGGCCCAAGCGCGGGCTGCTGACGCCGGCGGAAGTCCGGGCCGTGGCCCTGTCGCTGCTCGACGTCGGCCCGACGAGCACGATCTGGGACGTCGGCGCGGGGAGCGGGTCGGTCGCCATCGAGGCGGCCCAGATCGCCAGCGGCGGGCAGGTCTTCGCCATCGAGATGGACCCGGAGGACTACGCCCTGACCGCCAGCAATGCCGAGCGGTTCGGCGTGCGGAACCTGACGCCGGTGCTGGGCAAAGCCCCGGAAGCCTGGGCCGGCCTGCCGCCGCCCGACGCGGTCTTCGTCGGCGGCACGGGCCGGCAGGTGCGGCGAATCGTCGAGCTGGCGCTCGCGCCGCTCCGCAGCGGCGGCCGGATCGTGGCCAATGTCGGCAGCATCGAAAACCTCACCGCGGTCCGCGAGGTATTGCTCGCAGGCGCGGGGGATGCCAGCGTGCTGATGATCAACCTGGCCCGCGGCAACGATCAACTGGAATGGCTGCACTTCGAAGCCCTGCATCCGACGTTCCTGGTGTCCGCCGTGAAGAAATGAATCGCTAGATCACTTCAACAAGCACTACCATGACCCGACTCCTCGCTCTCGTCCTGCTGCTCATTGCCACAACGCTCTCCGCCCAGGAGAAAGCCGCCTCCGATGCGCCGCCGGGCGTGAAATACGAAAAAGGCATCGTCTCAGGGAAGGGCGGTGATACGGAGCTGCATCTCGATATCGCATACCCGGAAAACGCCAACAAGCCGCTGCCCTGCATCGTCGTGATCCACGGCGGCGGCTGGCGGGGCGGCAATTACACGGTGCACGACAGCCAGATCCTCGAAATTGCCAAGGCCGGCTTCGTCTCGGCGACGATTCAGTATCGCCTCGTGCCGTCGGCCCGCTGGCCGGCGCAAATCGAGGACGTCAAGTGCGGCGTCCGCTACCTGCGGGCCAATGCCGAGAAATACCATATCGACCCGGAGCGGCTGGGCGCGGTCGGCTTCTCGGCGGGAGCCCACCTGTCGATGCTGCTGGGCACAATGGACAAGCAGGACGGCCTGGAAGGGAGCGGCGGCAACGCGGGGCAATCGAGCAAGGTGCAGGCCGTCGTGGCCTTCTTCGGGCCGACCGACCTCGCGGCGAAGGACTTTCCCGCGAACGTCAACGGCATGATCTATGACTTCCTCGGCGGGCTGCCCGACGAGAAGCCCGAGCTCTTCAAGGCCGCCTCGCCGGTCAGTTACGTCGATAAGACCGACGCCCCGACACTCATCTATCACGGCACGAAGGACGCCCTGGTGCCTTACAACCAGGCCTTCCTGATGACCGACAAGCTGACGGCCGCCGGCGTTCCCGGGCGAGTCGAAATGCTCCTCGGCGCTAATCACGGCTGGCAAGGCGCCGAACTGCTGCGGACTTTTGAGGGCACCATGACGTTCTTCAAGCAGCAATTGAAGAAATAGGGACGATGAACGAATCCTCGACCAGCCCTCCGCCGGCGGCCAGGCCCGCCGACCGCGTGCCGCCCAACCAGGCGATGATCCTGCTGCGCGGCGGGGCGGGAGCGATCTTCGGCGCGTACCTCGGCTACCTGGCTTTCTGGTGGCTGGCCAGCCAGGGCTTTTACGGCATGATGATCATCGGGGCCGCAGTCGGCCTGCTGTCCGGCCTGGCTGCCCGCGGTAAGAGCACCACCCTCGGCATCCTCTGCGTTATCATCGCGCTGGCCGCTTCCATCTTCGCCGAATGGAAGGTCTTTCCCTTCATCAAGGACAAGAGCCTCCAGTTCTTTCTGACCCACCTGCACCAGGTCATGCCCGTGCACCTGCTGATGATCGGCCTGGGCGCCGCGGCCGCCTATTGGTTTGGGCAGGGGCGCTAGTTGGGCGTCGTTATCTACCGACCGCGGCATTTCGTTGCTTGAGAGCACCGCCAGGCCTACAATCGCGCGCTGATGCCGCCCGGAATCTGGCGGCTAGCGAGCGGCGGTTTTGGTTTCTATTCCTGCAGTCTTGGAGGAAGGGACCATGGGAAAGACTCGCACTCTTCGGGCCGGCTTTACGCTGGTCGAGCTGCTGGTCGTGATTGCGATCATCGGCGTGCTGGTCGCACTACTCCTGCCCGCGGTGCAAGCGGCCCGGGAATCGGCCCGCCGCATGAAATGCGGCAACAACCTGAAGCAGATCGGCCTGGCGCTGCACAACTATCACGATCGGATGGGCAGCTTTCCCATGGGCACGTTCGGGGTCTTCATGCACTCCTGGCAATTGGCGATCCTGCCCGAGGTGGAGCAGGCCAACATGCTGGACAAGGTGGTCTTCAGCGTCGTCGCGCTGCGCGGCTCCGGCGCTCCCGAAGGCCCCAATCGCACGCTGCTCAACGGCTGGACGGCGGCTTACAACTGGTGCCCGTCGAGCAATACCCCGCGGCTGTGCCTGCGCGTCGGGCCGGGCGGCGAGAAGTTCTCGACCTCCTCGTACAACGGCATTTCCGGCGCGTCCGTCAGCGCCACCGATGCCAGCGACCCAGTGGGCGGCGGCCGCTGCGTCTCCGGCAATCAAGGCTTCGCCTGCGCCAACGGGGCGCTCGTCCCCAACCGCAGCGTGCGGATCGCGGAGATCACCGATGGAACCAGCAACCAGATCATCGTCGGTGAATGCTCTGCCTGGGGCCGGAACGCAGCCGGCGCGCAAGTCGACATTCGCGGCAGCGGCGAATGGGGCTGCTGGATCGGCTGCGGCGCTGCTGCTGGCCCGCCCGAGCCCGGCGGCCCATTTCCCTGGTCGGCCCCCTGGTGCCGGAACGTCGCGACGATCCGTTATCCGATCAACATGCGGACCGAGGTGGGCGGCGCCGGCGGCAATCACCGCGACGGAACGAACAACGCCTTGCATTCCCATCACCCGGGAAGCGTCATGGTCCTCCGCGCCGATGGCAGCGTGCATTCGCAGTCGCAGACGACCGAGTACCTCCTGCTAAGAAACCTCTCGATCCGCGACGACGGCGCGCCGACCACCGAGACATAGTTGACCTCACGCTCCGCGTGAGGCGAACATCTCGCGGAGCGAGATGGCTACTATGAGGTGCGAACATGAGCAACTCGTTTCGGCTTCCCCGCCCCGGCGGCCCGGCGCTCCTCGCGGCCCTGGCGCTCGTCGCCGGCTGCTCGCAGCCGGCCGCAGTTCCAGCCGTCGTCGCGGGCAAGGTGACGCTGGGCGGCGTGCCGCTTACCGCGGGGGGCGTGCTGTTCATGAACGACGCGGGCGACGCCGCCTCGGCCGAGCTGGCAGCCGACGGCACCTACACGCTGCAGTGCAAGCCCGCGCGTTACAAAGTCGCGGTGACGCCGCCCGCCCCGGTCGATCCGCTCGGTACTCCCGCCGGCGCGCCACCCCGCCCGGCTGCGCCTCCTCCGGCCGTCCCCAAGCGCTACCACGACCTCGCCACCAGCGGGCTGACCTGCGACGTCAAGGAAGGCAACAACACGTTCGACATTCCCCTGACGCGGTAGAACGTATCCAACAGGAGTCTCACACAGAGGCACGGAGCTCACAGAGGGGGCAGTCCACTTCACTTCTCCGTGATCTCGGTGCGTGGCCCATGGGAA
>DASRJB010000874.1:0-3305 GCA_035649715.1 Pirellulaceae bacterium | reverse complement strand
ACGGACGCCCGAAGCCTGGCTGGCCCGTGGACGCTGCCGGGCCGAGCTGGGGCGGTTCGAAGAGGCCCTGACCGATTTCAACGAGGCCGTCGAACTGAGCCCGAAGGATCCCGACGTGCTGGCGGCGCGGGCGGTCTTCCTCGCCGACCGCGGCGAGTCGGCCAAGGCCACCGCCGACTTTCGTGCGGCGCTCGCCCTGTTCGACGACGCCGGCCCCAGGCCGCGCTACCGCTTCGGCGTGCCGATCGATCTGGAAATTGCCCAGCGGGATGACGTATTCGATCAAATGAACGCGGAGCGGCCGGATCGACGGCTGCTGATCACGCGGATCGTCGTTCGCTTGCAACAAGGGGACGTGGACGGCGCGCGGTCGGACGTGCAGCGTCTGTCGCCGCTTGGCTGGGCTACGCCGGCGGCGGCCGCGAATCTCAGCCTGGGAAATCGCCAGGCGTTCGAGCGCATTCGCGACGAAACTCCCCGGAATCCAAGACCCGAATTCAACGTCATGCGCCTCGGCCTGGCCCCGACCGCGGAGCCGCAGACGGCTGAATTGCTCGAGGAAGCGGAACGGATGTGGCAGGAGCATCCAAACTCGCAATGGCATCGGCGCTGGCTGGGGCTGGCCCAGTTGCGAGCCGGACAGTACAGCGAGGCCGCTGCGAATTTGGAGGCGTCGCTCGCTGGCGACAATTGGCAGAGTCATGGCATCACGTGGCCGCTGCTCGCCATGGCCCACCACCACCTGGGAAACAAGGAAGCTACCCGCCGCTGGCTCGATCGGACGGCGAAGTGGCAGGAATTGAGAGGTGACGCCGAGTCCCGGCGCGTCGGCGCAGCCACCGGCAGCGCGGACATCCTGCCCGAGGACTTGCTGTATGCGATGGTCTTCGACCGCGAGGCCAGGACTTTGATCGACGGCCCGGACGCGGCCCGCGCCGAGCGCGAGCGGCCCCCGTCGCTGGCCCCAGACCGGACCAAGGCCACGTTGGCCAAGGTCGAGGCGGCCTGGAACCGCGCCGTGGAGCTGGCCGGCGACAATCCGCTGCCCTGGATTCAGCGCGGCCGCTGGTACGCCCTGCGCGGTGAGCGAGAGAAGGCCGACGCCGATTTCACGAAGGCTGCCCCACTGACCCGCGGCGAGCTCAACAAGTTCCTGCAAGCCGGCTGGTGGGTTGTCGGTCCCTATCCGCCCAATATCGCCGAGTTCTGTCCGCCCCAGGTCGATCCCGATCCGGCCAAACCGGTGCACGTGATCGATCCGCGGACGGGCCTGTCCGCCAAACCGGCTGAGTGGCGCTCCGTCCCGACGGGCAGCGAGGGGCAGATCGAACTGGCCGTACCTACCCAGCAAAATCAGCCGCCGGCGGCGTACGCCATGGCCTACGTCTATTCGCCGACGGACGAGACCCGGCTGCTGAGGCTCAGCCGCACGCACGACCTGCGGGTCTGGGTGAACTCACTACTCGTTCTGGATCTGAAGCAGGCCGATTTTCCGACACAGCCCTTCTATGAAGACCTGCATCGGCTGCCGATCGCGCTGCAGTCTGGACGCAACGTGATCTTGATCAAGACTGCCGCGCCGACCATCACGGCCCGGATCGCCGATACGCCGCTGGATGGCGTGACCTTGCTGGCCGAGCAGCGGCGGTTTCATGCGGCCTGCGAGCTACTGCGGGAGCGCTCCCGGGCGGGCCAGCCGATTCCGCCGGCGGCGCTCAACAACCGCCTGGCTCACGTTATGGCGCTGGATCCCCAGCCCGAGCTGTATTTGGAGTATTGCAAGCACCTGATCACGCGCAGAAACCTGGGCGGCGGCAATTGTGCGCTGATTCCCAATCCCGTGCTCGACCAGCACCATGCTGCGCTGCTTAGCAATGCAGAAAGCCTGTTCGCCGCCAAAGGGCTCAGCTTCCAGGCGTTCGACGCAGCGCTCATCGCCTACCGGACTGGGAAGATCGAGCAGGCCAAGGCGTTCATGGCCCAAGTCACCGGCGCGAAGACTTTTGGAGTGCTCTCCCTCCGAGCCCTTATCGCGCATCAATCAGGAGACGCCTCAGCTGCGGAGCGTTTGCTGGCCGAGAGCATTCGGGACGGCCAGGAACAACTGGCGCACCTGCGCGGCAACCATCGGTCCAACCCGATCAGCCCCATCAGTGCCTGGTGGTACGAGTGGGCCAGCTACCTGACGCTGCTCCGCGAAGCCGAGCAGACGATCCGCGGCCGAACGACGGAGAGCCAGGCGCTGATCGTCCAGAGCGAGGAACTGGTCACCAGTCAATGGAGCGGCGACCAGGCAACCGCCGCGTTCGATCAGCCGCTCACGTATCAGCTCATTGCTTCGCAGGACCAGACGAAATCCCCCTACTACTTCCTGGCCCGTGGTCGGCGGCTGGCCGAGCTGGGACGTTTCGCCGAGGCCGAGGCCGATTTCAGCAAGGCGGTCGGTAGGGTGCCGGCTGACACCAGTCCGCTGGTGGCGCGGGCCCAATTCTACGCTCAGCGGGGCGACGTCGAGCGGGCGGCGAAAGACTTCGGCGCGGCGCTCCAGCAGGCCTTGCCGCCGCCGAACGAGAACTACGTACCGGGCCTCGTGGTCGGCCGCGAACTGGCCCGCCACGACGCAGTGTTCGCCAAGGTCGCCGAACAACGGCCGAACGATTACCGGATTTGGCTCGGCCGCAGCATGCATCACGCCGACCAGGGCCGCTGGCCCGAGGCAGCAGCGGAGAACGCCAAAGCAGACTGGCCGCGTGGATTCTTCATCCTCCGCACCATGGAGCGGGCCTGTTTGCAGCACCTGGCCGGCGATCTGCAAGGCTATCGCGAAACGTGCCAGGGACTGATCGCCGAAGAATCATCCGCCGAAGAGCAGCTGGTCTTCCAGGTACGCCGCGGCATTCTCGTGGCCTGTGGCATCGCTCCCGAAGGAAACCGGCTCGCGCCGAACCTGGTGGAGCGCGCGGAGCAGCTGGCGGCCGCGGAAGCCGATCCGTGGGTGCACGTCGGCACGGCGCTGGCGCTGTATCGGGCTGGGCGTTTCGACGAGGCCCGCCTGCGCTGCGAAAAGGCGCTTGCGCCATCGGCCTGGCTCGACCAGCGACTGGCCCTCGATTGCCTGCGGGCCATGTGCCTCCATCAGCTCGGCCGGCCCGCAGATGCCCGGGCCCTGCTCCAGGCCGTTCAGACCTGCATCGCGCCCCCGGATTCAGAGCCGAGCATCGTCCTGTCCAAAAACGGCGGCCCCGAGCAGACCATCCGGCTGGTCCGGCAGGTCCTGCACGCCGAGGCCACGAAACTAGTCAGCG
>DASRJB010000873.1:0-4508 GCA_035649715.1 Pirellulaceae bacterium | reverse complement strand
ATCGTGCGGGCGACGTTGGCTTGCTCGGCCGAGGGGTCGAAGCCGAAGGCTTCGTTCACGAGGTCGCGAGTGCTCTTGGGGGGCGGCGGGAAACGGAAGGCGGTGGTGGCTTCGCCTTGCTTGGGCGTGACGTTGGGCAGGGCGATGGCCGCTTGCAGCGAATCGAAAACTTCGTCGCCGCGGAGGCGGCCGGCGGGAATGGCGACGAAGGCTTTGTTCTGGCCTTTGTCGGCGTCGCGAATTTCGCGCTGGTAGCTCTTGCTGAGCGCGACCACGCGAAAGACATCCTTCACGTCGTGCTTGCCGGCGACGAAGTGGTCGGCCAGCGCGGTGTGCACTTCCGGCAGCACGCGGTCGCCCAGCTCGCCGATCTCATCGACCGGCTCGCAGAAGCCGCGGCCCATCATGCGGGCCCAGACGCGGTTCACAAACGCCTTGGCAAACCAGGGGTTCTCCGGCCCCACGATCCAATCGGCCAGCTCCGCCCGGCGGGCCACGTCGCTCTTGCCCAAATCGACCTGCCGCTCGGAGAACGCGATCGGCTTCATGTCCGCGCCCTTGCCCTCCATCTTGTGCTCGCCGCTGGGCTTGCTGGAAACGACGATCTGGCTCGAATCGTTCCAGGGAAGCTTGGCGCTGGCCCGCACGAAGAACGCCGCGATGTGGTGAAACGTCTCTTGCGGCATATCGACGAACTTGTGGTCGTGGCACTCGGCGCACTGAATCTGCGTCGAAAGGAACACGCGGGTCGTCTCGGCCGCCAGCCGCGATTTGTCGCCGCCGTGAAAGCCGATGTAGGTCGCGGCCGGATTGTCGGCGACTTTGCCGATCGCCGTGATGACCTGATAGGTCGTCTCATCCCAGCCCTTATTCTGGTTGAATTGCTCCCCGAGCCAGATCTTGAACGGCGTGTAGTTGAGGAACGTCAGCTCGGGCGAGGGCGTGCGGTAGCTGATCACGTCGCTCCAGTAGTTGGCCCAGTTCGCGCCGAACTCTGGCACGGCAAGGAGTTTTTCGACTGCAGCGGCCCGATGTTCCGAACCGCGACCACTGGTCGCGGCTTTGAGGAAGCTGGTCATCTCGGCCATCGTCGGCTGTCGGCCAATCAGGTCGAGCGTGACGCGCCGCAAGAACGCCTCGTCATCGACGAGAATCGCATTGTCGATGCCGCCGACGTATTGCTGCATCAGCTTGTCGAGCTGCTCGCTCGTCAGCTTCGCCCGCGGTTTGGCCGGCTCCTTGCGGACGAACACCGGCGGCTGCTCCTGCGGCGGCTCTTCCTTCTTCTCCACCGCTTTTGCCACTGGCTTGGCAGCCGACTTCTTGGGATCGACCTTCAGCGCGTCGGCCAGCTTGGGCGTGTTCTTCTCAAAATCGGCCTTGTAGGTCTTGAAGCCGTCGGGCGTGAGAATCTGCACCGCATCGGCAACGACGACGCCTTTGGTGCTGCCTTCGGCCGAGACGACGATCTCCAGCTTGCCCGGCTCCAGCGTCAGTTCGCCCAGCGGCTGAAAACAATACGGCCCGGCCGGCCGCGCCTGCTGGTCGATGACAAAAGTCTTCGGACCGTCCGCCGTCGGCACGAGCACGTTCGCCTTCTGCGTGCGGTTGGTGCCCGGCGTGTACGAGATCAGCACCTGGTAGGGCCCCGCCTCGTTGATCTCGACGGGGAATTTCACCGACTGCCCCGCGCCACCTTGGCTATAGATGTAGCCCGCGCCGACGAACGGCCGCGTGTGGACCGACTTCGACCACGTGCCTTCGAGCTTCGCAGCCGCGTCGTCCACGACGATTCCCGGCAGTCGATTCGGATCGAGGCCGGCGTCTTGAGCGCGGGCCGCAAGGGCGCCCCACATCACCAGGCCCAAGGCCAAGAGGACGCACCGCGAGCGGCCGAGGATCGCCATGAAGGAGCGTTCCGTATCAGGAGGGAGGATGGAAAAAACTGGAAGGCCGTCTTGAGTTTAGTAGCTGGGCGGAGGTGCTGTCAAAGCGTGCCGGGCGGATGGCTTGACCCCCACCAAGACGCGCTGGATACTCGCGCGCTGGATGGCTCACCAGCTCACGATTACGGAGCAGCCCGGCTACCTTCACTTTCGGGTAACGGGCGAAAATACGCCGCCAACGGTGCAGGCGTATCTGGCCGAGGTGCACACCCACTGCGTCCAGCGGGGCTGCACGGCGATCCTGGTGGAGGAGGACCTGACCGGACCCGGACTGCCGCTGGTTGAGATCTACCAGATCGTCGAACGCGGCGGAATGCGCAATCGCATGCTGCTCCGGTGGCTGGCGTATGTCGATGTCCACCAGCACGAGCGGCCGGGCAACTTGCGGTTCGCCGAAACGGTGGCGGTGAATCGCGGCCTGAACATGCGGACGTTTGCCAGCGTGGATGAGGCGGCGGCCTGGCTGGGCGAGATGACCGCACCGACGAAGCCTTAGCGATCATCGCAGCGACTGCCGGCAAGGGCGACGATCACCACTGTTACGACGACGGCGACGACAGCCAGTACGACGCCGCCCAGGAGAATCACTGTTATCCCCGGTCCTGCTGCCATGCGTTGGAGATCTATCGCCTGGTGTTGCTGGAGCGGGCCACCACGATGGCCGTTACAATGACGAGCACCACGACGAGGAGGAAGGCCAAGAGGGCGAACTCCCACAGACCGATACCGAGCATGTTCCACTCCTCGTCCCCACGGCGCACCGCTAACGTATTCGCCGCCCGGCGGCGGCCCTTGAACGCGACATGGCAAAATCGTCCAAATTCTGGCTGGTGAAGTCGGAGCCCGAGAGCTTCTCGATTCAGGACCTGGCGAAGGCCAAGGACCAGACCACCTGCTGGGACGGCGTGCGGAACTATCAGGCCCGCAATTTCATGCGCGACGAAATGAAAGTCGGCGACCGCGTGCTGTTCTATCACAGCAGCACCGATCCGCCGGCGATCGTCGGCACGGCCCAGGTCGTCCGCGAGTCGTATCCCGATGCCTCAGCCTGGAACAAAAACGACCACCACTACGACCCTGCCAGCACGCCAGAAAATCCGCGCTGGTTCATGGTCGATCTCCGCCTGGAGCAAATCTTCAAGCAGCCGCTGCCCTTGGACACGCTCCGCGGCGTCGCGGCGCTGAAAGACATGGAGCTGCTGCGAAAAGGCTCGCGGCTGAGCGTGCAGCCTGTGCGGAAGGCTGAGTTCGACGCCGTACTGAAGCTGGCGGGCGCGAAATAGCCGCCGCTGCTCTGGCATGCGACTTGCGGATACTCCTCGCATCAGCCTGGATGCTCGAGGCGGGAAGATGTCATGTCGCAGCCACAGCCAATTGCCAGCGGGCCATCGCCGCCTAGCGCGCCGACCGCTCCAGCCTCGCGCCCGCGGGCGAGCTGGCCGCTGATCGTGCTGGCGTGGGCCGCGGCGATTGCGGGTCTGTATTTCGCGCAGGACGTGATGATCCCGGTGGTGCTGGCGGCATTGCTGGCGCTGCTCTTGCGGCCGATTCTGCGGCGACTGCGGAGGCTGAACTTTCCGGACGGCGCCGCGGCGCTCTTGCTCGTGGGCTGCCTGGCGGCGGTCTTCGTGGTGGGTGTCTGGATGCTCGCCGGCCAGGCCCAGCACTGGCTCGCGCAAGCGCCGCAAACCGTCGAGCGCGTGCGTAACCTGTTGCCCAAGCGGGCCGGGCCGCTCCAGGATCTCCAGCAAACGTCGGACGCAGTGCAGGGCCTGACGCGGTCCGACGGGGCCGAACCGCCCGTGCAGGTGGAAGTGCAGTCGTCCGACCTGGCCTATGCACTGCTGGGAGTCAGCGGCAAAGTCACGGCGATGGCGGTGATCGTGTTTGTGCTGGGCTTCTTCCTGCTGGCGTTCAGCGAGTCGCTGCTGCGGCATGCGGTCACGCTCTGCACGTCCTTCGCCCAAAAACGCACGGTCGTCCAGGCGGTGCTCGACGTCGAAAACGGCATCTCCCGCTACCTCCTCACCATCTCGACGATCAATGCCGGCCTGGGAGTGGCGACGGGCCTGGTGATGTGGGCCTTGGGCATTCCCAGTCCCCTGCTGTGGGGCGTGCTGGCTGCGACGGCCAACTACGTGCCTCACGTCGGGGCTTTCGTCTGCATGCTGGTGCTGTTCTTTGTGGGCGCGGTCTCGCACGAATCACTCGGCTACGGCCTCTTGACCGCGGGCGCATTCGTCGTGCTCACGTCGGCCGAGAGCTACTTCGTCACGCCGCTCATTCTCAGTCGCTCGCTGCAGCTCTCGCCGCTGGCGGTGATCCTGGCGATCCTGTTTGGCGGCTGGCTGTGGGGCATCGCCGGCATCGCGCTCGCGATGCCGCTGGTCGTCACCGCGAAGGCACTGATCATGGAGCTGGCGTTGCAGGGGGCGGATACGCGTGCATCACCCGATGCGACGACGATGCGGTCGCGCGCGGAATCCTTGCTTGGTCTCGGTGCCGCGCGTCACCGCCGCCCGGAAACAGAGCGGCGGTGACGCGCCCGGACCCCGTGACCCG
>DASRJB010000872.1:0-6124 GCA_035649715.1 Pirellulaceae bacterium | reverse complement strand
ATCGAAAAGCACCAGGAGCGGGCCGAAAAGATTGCCGACGAGATCCAGCCCGAAGAGCTGCGGGCTTTGCTCTACTACCTGATCGACAGCGTCCTTGACCACGCCAATGCTGCGCCGTCGCCGACCGTGTTGACTTCGATTCAGTAGCCACGAAAAGCACAAGACGAATGCGAAAGAGAGACGTAGCGAAATCCAGTGTTTGGATTTTCGTGTTTTTCATGGCTAAGTCCCCCCGCCGCATGTTTTTGCTCGATGCCCGCTCTCGATCACCTTGCCGGCCTGTTCTACTCCGACATGGCGGAGCTGGGCGCGTTTGAGGAAGTGCTGGCCGAGCAGTTGCCGCAGCCGTATCGGACGCTGCTGGCCCACCACGAGCACATGACCGTCGCAGTCGAGAAGTACCACAGTGAGAAGGTCGAGGTCGAGGTGATCGCCGCCAGGCGGACCGGCGACTATTACTGCCGTAAAATCGTCCTGCACTTGCAATCCGACGCGAAGACGGTTTTGTTCGGCATCCCGCGACTGAACCTGCGGCTGCTCGACGACGACGTGCGGCGGGAGATTCTAAGCGAAAACAAACCGTTGGGGCGCGTGCTGATCGACCACAACGTGCTCCGCGAAGTGCAGCTGGCCTCGCTGTATCGCGTAACGGCTGGGCCCGATTTGTGCAGGATGTTTGGCCTCGCCGAGCCCTTGCCGACTTACGGCCGGACGGCGTTCATCTATTGCGACGGCTATCCAGCCGTAGAATTATTGGAAATTGTATCGCCCTCGTAAGAACGCTAGAACTCACCTAGCCTGCAAAGCATACGCTCCGTAAAGTCCCCCCTTTCCGGTCGTACCTGCTAGCGAGGTGTCATGAGCACCGCATCTCCCCCGCTGCCTCCCGGCGGCTTTGTACCGAAATTTCATCCGCGCATCTTGGGCAGCGCGGCGCCCGTGTTTCCCGGCTTTGAGGTTGATATTCTCGACCGCGTGCCCGACGACGAGCGGCAGGATGCCGTGTGGCATCGCGAGCGGGCCAAGGCGATGCTCAAGGCCCATCCCGAAATCAAGTCGCTGTTCGGCAACGATCCGGCAACGGCTTTCTGGTGCCTGGCCGCCGCCAGCACCCAACTGGGCATCGCGGTGGCCGTCGGCTACGCCCCCTGGTGGGTGATGCTGCTCGCGGCCTGGCTGGTTGGGTCGTCGATCAACATCATGCTCTTTCAGCTCGGCCACGAGTGCGTGCACGGACTGGTCTTTCAGCGGAAGTCGTGGAACCGGGTGATGTTTACGCTCACGACGCTGCCCATGTTCCTCTCCGGGCATCACACGTGGTGGGAAGAGCACCTGGTGCACCACAACGACATGGGCGCCAAGAAGGACTTCATCACCCGCCGACGCTCGTACTTTCTGGCCACGCGGCTGACGTCGCCGCTGGTCGTGCCCTACTCGCTGCTGATGCTCGTGATGCAAGTCCTGCGCAGCACGCTCGGGCTGCTCATGTACTGCGGCGGCCTGCTCTTGGGCCATTTCAAGCCGACGCCGCGAACGCTCGCCGTCCTGGCCGACGAGCACCTCGTCTCCGGCTACCGCAAGGACGGCTCCGAGATGTGGGCCGTCTGTTATCCGCTGCTCAACCTGACGACGTGCGGCATGCTGCTGCTCCTCGGCGGCTGGCAGTCGGTCGCCTATCTGCTCGCCAGCCAGGCGTTCTTCACCGGTTTTCTGCACCCCTACTGCCTGGGCTGGGTGCTGGGTATTTCGCACTTCCACGGCGCGCGGCGCTATCAGCCGACGGCTTCGCACTACGGCTGGCTGATCAACCTGCTGTCGTTCAATGCGGGCTATCACGTCGAGCACCACGACTTGATGACGATCCCGTGGCGGCAGATGCCGGCCTTGCGGCGGATGGCGCCAGAGTTCTACGACAACCTGGAGCCGATCCGGTCCTACACGTGGCTGGCGATGCAGTTTGTCTTCGCCTGGCCGCAGTACTTCGAGGCCAATTTCAACCACGAGGCCCACCGCAACGCCGCCCGCTTTCAAGGCGAGCAAGCCGCCTAGCTCGGTGCGCTACGCGGTCTACTGTTTTAGCCGTTGCACAGCCCGCTGGCGGCTGTTAGGCTCACAATTTGTCATTCCAGGCGTTCAGTTAGCGGAGACGATCGATGAGGCGCTTCGCGCTGGCAGCTATGCCGGCTTTGTTATTCTGTGGCGGTTGGCTCATGGCCGCCGAGCCGGTGAAGTCGGGCCTGCAGCCGGGCGAGAAGATCACCACCATCTTCGAGCCGCTCAACGTGACGGGCGAGCACGCCGGCGAGCCGTACTGCCTGATCTGCGAGAACGGGCTCGCGCCGGTGGCGATGCTGTTTGCCCGCGAGGTGAACGAGGAGCTGCTGTCGCTGCTCGGCAAGATCGACGCGGCCACCGCGAAGAACCGCGATAAGCAAATGGGCAGCTTTGTCGTGTTCCTCAGCGAAAAGCAAGATCTGCGGCAGCAACTCGTGGACGCGGCGAAGCGGCGAGGCTTCAAGCACATCGTGCTGAGCATCGATTCGCCCGCCGGCCCAGAGGGCTTCAAGGTCTCTGGCGACGCCGACCTCACCGTCGTGCTCTACCGCGAGCACGACGTGAAAGCCAACCACGCCTTCCGCAAGGGCGAGCTAAACGCGGCTGCCGCCGAGAAGGTCCTCGCCGATCTGCCGATAATCCTCCGCCCGTAGAGCAGCGTCCTCGCTTGCTCGCGCCCACCCCATCCTACCCGGAGCATCCCACGTGCGTATCCTGCTGTCTCTCGGTCTGGCACTGTTGACGTTCGGTGCAGCCCACGGCCAACAATCCCAGCTGGGCGAATCGCTCAAGGATATTCCCGTCGCCGACCACTGGATCTACGACGACTTTCCCAAGGCAGTTGCCGAGGCCAAAGCGAGCAATAAGCCATTGCTGGTCGTGATCCGCTGCGTGCCCTGCCCGCCGGGCAAGACGCTCGACGTCGCCGTGATGACGCCGGACCAAAAGCTAGCCGAGCTGGAGAAGAAATTCGTCTGCGTCCGACTGATCCAGACCAACAATCTCGACCTGAGCCTGTTCCAGTACGACTACGACATGTCGTGGGCGTCGATGTTCCTCACGCCCGACCTGGCGGTGCTCGGCCGCTACGGCACGCGGGCCGGCAACCAGGCCAACTCCGATACGTATCTCTCCGCCGCCGGATTCGCCAACGCCGCCGAGCGGGCGCTGGAACTGTACCGCGCCTATCCCGGCAACAAGGCCGAGCTGGCCGGCAAGCGGGGGCCGCAGCCGCAGTACACCAGCGCAAATCAAATTCCCGGCCTCACCGACCGGCCCGCCGTGGCCAGTGTGCGGCAAAACTGCGTGCACTGCCACATGCTCAAGGAATTCGCCCTGCGGGCCAAATGGGAAGCCGGCAAGCTGACGAAGGAAGACTTGTACGTCTATCCGCTGCCGCAGAGCATTGGCCTGACGATCGACAAGGAAGACGGCCTGCTCGTGAGTTCGGTCGCCGCCGGCTCGCCGGCCGAGAAGGCGGGCATAAAATCCGGCGACGCGCTCGCGGCGATCGGCACGCAGCCGCTGATCTCGATGGCCGACATCCAGTGGGCGCTCAACTCCGCGCCCAGCGAAGGCGCACTAAACGTCAAGGTCGTTCGCGGCGGTCAGCCGCTGGTCAAGTCGCTGGCGCTCAGCGGTGATTGGAAGAAGTCAGATATCGCCTGGCGGGCCTCCTCGTGGTACGGCCTGCGGCACGGCGTCAAGCTCGATCCGCTCCCGGTGGCCGACAAGGAAAAACGCGGAATCGGTGCGGATCAAATGGCCCTCGTCGTGAAGAACATCTATGCTCCTCAGGGTAAGCCGCACGCCGCCATCAAAGCCGGCCTCAAGCCCAACGACGTCATTGTCGCGGTCAACGGCAAGTCGGACGCGACGAACGAGTCGGACTTTTTCGTCAACTTGCGGCTGAGTCATGGTCCGTCCGACTCGGTGAAGCTCACGATTCTCCGCGGCAACGAGCGGCAGGAGCTGACGGTCCCGCTGTGGTAAGCCGCGGCTGTATGGCGGTCGCCGGTTTTGGGTTGCTGGCGCTGCGGATTTGATTTCTACTGGTTGAGGAGCGTGCTCGCGCGCTTCCCGCCGCGATCGTTCCTGCCTGCAGGTGCCGGATGGCTGTGCTGCGTCCGTTCCTCGTCCTCTCGGTCCTGTCGTTGGCAGCCAGCGCGCCCGCCGACGATGCGGCCCTCACACCCGCGCAGGAGAAGTTCTTTGAGGAGAAAGTCCGCCCGGTCCTGGCCACGAATTGCCAGGAGTGCCACGGCGCGAAAAAGCAAGAGTCCGGCTTGCGGCTCGACTCACGTGCGGCCGTGATTGAGGGGGGCGACAGCGGCGAGCGGGCGGCCGTGCCCGGAGAGCCGGAGCGGAGCTTGCTGGTCAAGGCGATCAACCACGTGGGCGAGTATCACATGCCGCCCAACCGCAAGCTCACGGGAGAGCAAATCGCGGCGCTGACGGAGTGGGTCAAGGACGGGCTTCCCTGGCCGGCTGCTGTCACGCCCGCCGCGGAGCACAAGCTCTCGGCAGCGGAGCTCGTTCCGCTGCACCGCCAATCGCACTGGGCCTATCAGCCGGTGAATCGTCAGCCGCTGCCGAGTGTCGGCGAGGCCGCCTGGCTGCGCATGCGCACGGACGCTTTCATCCTGGCGAAACTCGATTCCGCGCAGCTGACGCCGTCGCCCGAGGCCGACCGCCGCACGCTGATCCGCCGGCTGAGCTTCGATCTGATCGGCTTGCCGCCGATGCCGGAGGAAGTCGAGACGTTCGCTGCCGATGAGTCGCCCGACGCCTACGAGCGATTGACCGATCGGCTGCTGGCCTCGCCGCGGTACGGCGAGCGGTGGGGCCGCCACTGGCTCGACGTGGTCCGCTACGCCGACACGAAGGGCTATGCCTTCGCGCAGGAGCGGCGCTTCCCGTATGCCTACACCTACCGCGACTACGTCATCCGGGCGCTCAACCGAGATCTGCCCTACGACCAGTTCTTGATCGAGCAACTCGCCGCCGATCGCCTGCCGTCGGACGACATGACGACGCTGGCCGCCCTCGGATTCCTCACGACGGGCCGCAAATTCAATAATCGCAACGACGACATCGACGACCAGATTGACGCCGTGGCCCGCGGCATGCTGGGCATCACGGTCGCCTGCGCCCGCTGCCACGACCACAAATACGATGCGATTCCGACCGAAGACTACTATTCGTTGTACGGCGTCTTCGCGAGCTGCTCGGAGCCTGGCGAGCTGCCGCTTATCGCCCCGCCGGAGCAATCTGCCGAGTATCAGAAGTTCGAGGAAGAGCTGGGCAAGATTCGCGGCGAGTTCGACAAGTTCGTCACTGAGGCCCATGTGGCGTTTCTCGACCAGGCGCGGCATCAGGCGGCCGACTACCTGGCCCGCGTCGCCGCTGGCGAGTCGCAGTCGCTCTTGGCGAAGCTGCCGTTTCTGTCGCTCGATCCCAAAGACCTGCGGCCGCGGATGATCGACCGCTGGCGGCGGTATCTCGAGGAGCATGCCAAACCCGATCACACAGCGCTCGGCTTGTGGCACGACCTGCTGAAGGTCTCCACCGAGAATTTCGCCGCGAGTTCCAAGCCCGTATTGGCCAGGTGGCAGTCGCTGGCGGCCGGCACCGCCGCCGGCCAGTGCAACCCCGTGATCCAACAAGCGTTCGCCGCCGACGTGCCGGCGACCAAGGTGGATGTGGCGAGGGTTTATGGCCGCCTGCTGACCGATGCCTATGCCCAGTGGCAAGCCGCCGGCGGCAATGCCGAGGCTCTGGGCAAGCTGCAGGCCGAGCAGCGGCAACTGGCCGAAATACTGCTGGGCAAGGGCGCGCCCACCGACATCGAGCGCGGCGAAGTGCGGCAGTACCTCAACCGGGCCGATCGCAATAAGTACCAGGAGCTGCAAAAGAAAGTCGAATCGTTCCAGGCCACCTCGCCGCTGGCTCCGCCGCGGGCGATGGTTGTGGCCGACAAGCCCCAGCCGGAAGAGCCGCGGGTCTTGATTCGCGGACAACCCGCCCGGCCGGGCAATCTGGTGCCGCGGCAGTTTCTGCTCGTGCTGTC
>DASRJB010000871.1:0-4782 GCA_035649715.1 Pirellulaceae bacterium | reverse complement strand
GCAGTTGCGGCGCGAGCGGCGGCGCAGCGGGGCGCGGCGAGAAGCAGCCTGGGGCGGTCCGTTTTCCTTATATCCACGAACGATCACTAAGGGCGCGACACGAAAGCTGGCAGCGAAGAGTAGATCGCTAACGACCCAGTGCTTTCCCGTCAGGCCGGCAGCACTCGTGCCGCCAATACTGTCGGCCGGCCAGCGAATGAGTAGCTATGGCCACTGCTACCTATCACCCGGTTGCCGCCCGCCCCAACACGCACTCGATCGCCGTCGGCTACATCTGCTGGCTGTTCGGCTTTCTGGGGCTGCACCGGTTTTATTACGGCAAGCCCATCAGCGGAACGATTTGGTTCTTCACGCTGGGTCTGTTGGGCATTGGCTGGCTGATCGACTTGTTCCTGATTCCGTCGATGGACGCCAAGGCCGACCGCCGCTACGTGCCCGGCCGGCTCGATTACAACCTGGCCTGGATTCTGCTGGCGGTGCCGCCGCTGGGTTGGCTCGGGCTGCACCGGTTCTATATGGGCAAGGTCGTTACCGGCATCATCTGGCTCTGCACGGGGGCTCTAGTGGGCATCGGCTGGCTTTACGATCTGTGGACGCTGAACGACCAGGTTAGCGAAATCAACGCCCGTGGCTAAACAGACCCTGGGAAAATGGCGGGCCCTCTTTCGGGGGCCTCTTCGTGCGCCGACCACAACCTATTGTGGTTTGGCGGAAGGCGACCACAATCTGTTGTGGTTGACTTGACAGATACTGGACGGATAGTTACAATTCCGAACGCCTGCCGGGCCCAGGCGCGGCGACATGATCTTTGGAAATTCGTGGAAGGTCGCGACGCGGCTGGTCGCGCGTGGTGCCGTGAGTCTGCGCGCCATCGGGCGCCAGTTGCGATCAGAGGGTGCGGCGAGGCGGCGAATTATTCGCCACCCTCATTTCGCTCGTAACTGCCGATGCCACAAGGCACTTCCGGCCGGCGGCGGCGAATTAATCGCCAGATCCGCAGGTATCGGGGCAAATTGGCGAATATTCGCCGTCAAAAGTGCGGAAAAAGCCTGCGAATCTCGCCAATCGCGGCCGAATTATTCGCCACGGAGCTGCCCGACCCGGCGAAGATTCGCCGGCGCTGGTGCATCAGGCGGCCAACTGCTCCTTCGCGGCGCGGTGCTCCAGCCGCAAGTCGCGGGCGAAGCGGAACCAGCGGCCGGTGGCGCGGCACAGCAAGCACCACAGGGCGGAGCCGCCCAGCGCCAGTCCCATCACGATCGGCAGCGAGTACATGGCGATCATGCCCAGCACCATGTTGCGCATCGAAAACGGAGGGCCGCCAGCGGGAGCAGCCCCGCCCTGTGCGGCCGGCTCCGGATCCAGACCGACAGGACCGAAATCGTTGTTGAGCGCGGCGAAGACCGCGATCACCACCATCACGATGCCGACGAGCGATACCGTCGCCAGCAAGCTGGAGATGGCAACGCCGGTCCAGCGGGCCCAAGTCTGCGCCGCGAGGACGCCCGAACCGATCGCCGACCCGAGCAGCAGGCAGGTCAGCGCGATGCCCGACTGGATGGCGCACATGACGACGCCGGACATGCCGGGAAGCATGAAGAACATCATCAGCGAGACGCTCTCGATCGAAGTAAACAGGAAGAACGCCAGCACGAAGAAGATCACCGCCGCCGAGACGACTTCGCTCGGCCGGGCGGCCGTGATCTCGCGCTCGTCGAGGCGATAATGGTACGGCGGCGCGGTGATTGGCTGACCCTGGAGGTAGTTCTCCAGGTCCGCCGCGAACTCGCTGGCCGAGGCGTACCGCTGATCGGGGTCCTTCTGCGTCGCGCGGTGGACGATCCGCTCCAGCTCGCTGTTGACGGCGGAGTTCCGCCACGAGATGGGCGGCAGCGACTTGGTGACGATCGTCCGCAGCAGGTTTTCGCGGTTGGTCGCTTCCACCGGCACGCGGAGGGCCAATAACTCGTAGAGCACCAGGCCCAGCGAATAGATGTCGGTGCGGGAGTCGATGGCCCCGCGGCCGGTGACTTGCTCGGGGCTCATGTAGAGCGGCGTTCCGACGAGCTGGCCCGTATAGGTCACCGACTGGTCGTCGAAGAACCGGGCCACGCCGAAATCGATCACGTGAACCCGCCCGCGGCGGTCGAGCAGCAGGTTGTCGGGCTTGATGTCGCGGTGAACCACGCCCTGCTCGTGGGCGTGGGCGAGCGCCTGGGCCGCGTCGCGGATGACTTCGCACACGCGGCGGACGTGGGCCTGGTTCGTCCGCAGCTCGCGGGCCCGCGGCGAGAGATAGGGATTGAGCTGGCCCGAATCGGAGGCCGGCGCGCGATCGCTGCCGCCGGGCGGGCGGTCCGAATCGACCGTCGGCACATCGAACCGCACAATCGGAGCAACCGGGTTGTCTCCCAGTTCCTCGGTGACGGCCGTGTCCAGGCTCGCCTCGACGCTGGTGGCCGTCCCCAGCCGGTCCAGCGCCGTGCGCAGCGAAACGCCGTCGATCAGCTCCATCGCCAGGTAGCAGACGTGGCGGTCCTGGCCGATGTAGAAGACCTGCGCGATCGAAGGGTGTTTCAGCCGGGCTGCCGCCTGCGCCTCGCGCTGAAACCGCTTCACGTCGGTTCCGCGGCTGAGGGCCTGGCCCAGAACTTTCAGAGCGACGAGCCGGTCCAGCGAAAGCTGCCGGGCGAGATAGACGATGCCCATGCCCCCCGCGCCTAGCCGCCGCTCGATGCGGAAGTCGCCAATCTGCACGCCCGCTTCCAGCGCGGCCCTAGGTCGGGCGGCTGCGCCAGCGGCGGTGTCGATCACGGGGTCGAGGTGCGTCATGATTTCGGCTGGGGGATCAGTCCGCCGCCAATTATCGCTACCCTTCGAGCAAACCGGAAGTGTCGCGGCGTTTCTACCGCGAAACAGCCGGCTTTTGCCCATCGAGCGCGATCCAAACGCTGTCGCCGACGCAAACCCGCACCGCGGGAAGCGGGTCGAATTCCACCTCCAGGCTGCCGTGCGGCCGGCTCCAGCCGAGCCCCGTGACTTTGCCGACCTGCTGCTCGCCGCGGAACACGGGGTCGCCCAGCGCCACTTGCAGCTTGCGGTTCTCCAGTCCGCCCGAGCGGCCCATGTGCCCGGGCGTGTCCCCCTGGTATCTGGCGTCGTAGCTCTGAATGACTTCGAACTCAAACCGGTTGCTCGCCGGCTGAGTCCGAGCGGCGGGCTGCTGGCCAGCGAGCCAGACTTGCCAGCCCAGCGCCGGGGCCAGCAAAGCAGCGACGAGCAGCAGCAAGCGATGGCGTGCCATGCGATAATCTCCTTGTGCGAGCGGTGGCGAGCGGCGCGCTCCATCGTATCATTTCCGGTCGTGCGCCTGCCTGGCGAGGATGCATGCCAAGATCGTCTAGCCTGTTGTTTCCGCTTTGGATCGCCTGCGCCGCCGGCTGCTGGTCGGGCCGCGGCGGCGAGGTCGTCGTCTACGCCGCGCTCGATCGCGAGTTCTCCGAGCCGGTGCTGGCCGAGTTCTCGAAAACCAGCGGTGTCAAGGCGCTGGCAAAGTACGACGACGAGAGCACGAAGTCGGTCGGCCTGACCTCGATCCTGATCCAGGAGGCCAGCCGCCCGCGGTGCGATGTGTTCTGGAACAACGAAATTCTCAATACGCTGCGGCTGGAAAAGCGAGGACTGCTGGAGGCCTACCAGTCGCCGGCGGCAGCCGCGTTTCCCGCGATGTTTCGCTCTGCCAGCGGAACGTGGTGCGGCTTCGCCGGGCGGGCGCGGGTCTTGATCGTCAATACCAGGCTCGTGTCCGAAGACCAGCGGCCGAAGTCGATCTACGATCTGGCCGACTCGAAATGGAAGGGCCAGATCGGCATCGCCAAGCCCGTTGCGGGCACGACGGCGACGCACGCCGCCGTGCTCTTCGCCGTGCTGGGCGACGAGAAGGCCAAGGAGTTCTTCCGCAGCCTGAAAGCCAATCAGGTGCAGATCCTGGGCGGCAACAAGCAGGTGGCCGAAGCCTGCACCGCCGGCCGAATCGCCTTCGGGCTGACAGACTCCGATGACGCGATTATCGAAATCGAGCGAGCCGGCCCCGTGGCGATCGTCTATCCCGACCGCCGGGCCGATCAGCTCGGCACGCTGTTCATTCCCAATACGGCAGCGATTATCAAGGGCTGCCCTCATCCCGCTGCCGCCAGGCGGCTCGTCGACTATCTCCTGTCGCCGGCGGTGGAAGCCAATCTGGCGGCCGGCCGCAGCGCGCAGATTCCGCTCAACCCAAACGTGCTGGTCAAGCCGCGTGTCGAAACGCCGGCCACTGTGAAAGCTCTGCCTGCCGACTTCGCCGCCGCTGCCGACAAGTGGGATGCGGCGGCAGTGTTCATCGAGCAGGAGTTCCTCGCGCCCTAGCGGCGCTACTTTGTTTTCGTCGTTGTCTTGGCTTCCGCGGCGGGCGCGGCCTTCTTGCCGTCCTCAGCCGCCTTCTTCTCCGTGCCGGCTTTCTTCTTCTTGGCAGCGGCTTCTTCCTGGGCAGCTTTGAGCTTTACTTTCTGCTCGGCGGTGAGCACGTTTTCGATTTCCGTGTCCCTCGCCTTTGTCGCGGCCGTCAATTGGGCGTTGAGCTCCGAAATCTTCTCGACGTGCTTTGCTTGGATCGCATAAATCTTCTCCCGCTGTTCCTCGGTCACGATATCGGCGTAGTAGGCGGGGAGCCGGCCTTTCGCTTTGGTCTCTGTCTTGTTGGCCTTGTCCGACTTCTTGGCTTCCTGACCGACCGACGACGGC
>DASRJB010000870.1:0-5690 GCA_035649715.1 Pirellulaceae bacterium | reverse complement strand
TCGAGCGAGAGGGCGGCGAGGGCCGTGCTATAGACGCGGCCGCCGTAACCGCCCCACAGGTCGTCCGGATCGAAACTGCCGGCCGCGTTGCCGTCCCACCGCTGCCGCGCGAACAGCTCGTGCTGCAGGGCGTCGTTCCAGCGCTTCCAGTCGTCCCCCTGCCGCTGAAACAGCGCCAGCGTTCCGTAATACCAGTAGTAATAATTCGCCGGGCCGATGCCCGGCCGCTCGCCGCCGACGAATGCCGCGGCCTCGGCCACGGTCGCCGGCGCGTTCTCGGCGTCCAGGAAATAGCGGCAGACCAGCGCCTCGGCCGTCATCGGTCGGCTAGCGCGGTCGCCCGGCCGGTACGCCGCCAAACCCTGATTGCGTCCCGAGGAGCAGCTTTGCAGAAACCGCACCATTCGCGCCCGCGTCGTTGGCGGAATCGCCAGGCCGCCCAGCTCGCCCGACTTGAGCGCCATCACCTGCCAGCCGAACTGGCTCATGTCGCCGGCGTCGTGCGGCTGATAGCGCCAGCCGCCGCCGGCGTGCTGCGAGTCGATCGTGTACTGCAGGGCCCGCCGCAGTGCCGGCAGCAGCCGCTCGTCGCCGGAGAGCGCATACGCCTCGCTGAGGGCCAGCGTGGCGATGCCGTGGGAGTACATCGAGGCGAACAGCTCGGCGTGGCCGGCAACGCTGCCGCTGTCGGCCTGGCTGGCGAGCAGAAATTCCAGGCCGCGCTGAACAGTCTCGCGATGGCGTCCCTCCAAATGAGTTTCGCCGCCACCGAGAAACGCGAGCAGAGCCAGACCGCTGACGCCGGTGTCGGCTTGTGCGCCCGCGCCGCGGCGGTCGTGGCCGAGCGTGCGGGTCTCGCGGCCAGCGCCGTGCAGGTCGGCGTCCCAGCGGCCGTCACCGCTCTGCGCGGCGGCCAGCCAGTCGAGCCCCGCGGCAACCGCGGCTTCGGACTGCGGCGAGGCGCCAAATGGCACGGCGGCCTTCAGCCGTTCGGCGGCGACACGGGCTTGCAGCGGATAGGGAACTTCGCGGCCATCTCCCAGCCGCCGCGGAACGGGCGGCGCGGTCGCCACGAACTGGCTGCTGGGAGCCGCAGGTACAGCGCCGGCCGGCGGCATTGGTGAATCGCCAGCGGGATCGGCGGCCGCGGTGCCTTCGGTGGGCGGACTCTCTCGCGGCTGTTCGCCTGCACGCGGCGCTTCGGCGGCCGCCGGCGCGGGCGGCTCGGCGGCCATTGGATCGGCAATCGGCACCGATTCACTCGCGACAGTTACGGGGGCTGGCGGCGCAGGATTGGTCGTCGTTGCAGCGTCTGGCAGCAGCGGCGGCGGATCGACCGGCCTGGACTGCGCCAATTGCTCGGCTGGTGGTGCCTGAACGCTGGGGGCCGTGGCATCGAACAACGGAGCATCCGGCTGTCCGGCCTGCTCCCAGGGCTCTGGATTGGGCGTGGCTACGGTGGCGGCCTCCTCGTCGTCTGCGGCGTCGCGCAGCCGCATCATGACGGTCTGCCCGTTCCAGCTGCCGGGGCCGAGCGGGCCGAAGAGGACGTGCGTGCTGTAGGCATAGACCAGGAGCAGGAAGTGGGCCAGCAGCGAGAGCAGCAAGCACTTGGAGATCGGGCGCGCCTGGCCGAACCGCGTCCAGATCAGTACGGCGAGCACCACGAAGATCGCGACCAGCCCCGCGGCGAGGACGATCATCAGGACGCCGGGATAGGTCGCGGCCAAGAGCGGCCGCGCGAAGACCTGCGTCAAGTCAATGCTCCTTGGTTCCCAGTTTCACGGCGATCCCCATTTCGGAGACGCCCGCCTTCCGGCAGGCAGTGAACACGCCGGCGACGTGCTGGAGCGGGCAGTCGGCGTCGCCGCGGAGGACGACGTTCAGATGCACGTTCTGCCGGCGCTCCGCAGCCAGCCTGGAGGTCAGCTCGCTCAGCGTGGCCGACCGGCCGTCGAGCGTGATCCGGCCGTCGCGGTGCACGTTGATCGTCTTGCGTGCGGAGGTGGCGCGGAGCGCGCCGGAATCCGCTACTTGCGGCACCGTCAGATCGACCTGCTTCTCGGCGTCGGCAAAGCTGCTGCTGACCATGAAGAAGATGATCAGGTTGAACACGACGTCGATCATCGGCGTCAGGTTGATCGCCGGCAGATCGTCGTGGCTGACTTTGAGGGGCATAGCGGAATCTCAGATTGCAGATTTTCAGATTGCAGATTTCGGCTACGCCGCTTTGGCCCTCTTCGCTGCCCGGCTCTCCGCGAGCGCGTCCGCCGAGATCAGTTCGACGATCTGCTGGCCGAGGGCGTCGATCTCGATAATCAGCTGGTCCACGCGGCCGACGAAGTACAGGTATGCGGCCAGGGCGGGAATCGCGACAAACATGCCGCCGGCGGTGGAAATCAGCGCCTGGGCGATGCCGCCGGCGAGCATCTCCTTTTGCGCAACCGAGTCGCCCGCCGACGAGATGCCGTTGAACGAGATGATCATTCCGATCACCGTGCCCAGAAGGCCCAGCAGCGGGGCGATCTGCGAAATGCCGTTCATCAGCCGCAGGTACTTGCGGAGCTGGTTGTTGACCCGCTCGCCGGCGTCGAGGATGGCCTGCTCGACCTCGACCGAAGTGCGTCCCCATTTCTTCGCCGCTGCGGCGAAGACCTGGGCGACCGGGCTGCCGTTGGCGTCGCAGAGCTTGATGGCCTTCTCGCGGTCGAGCTGCCCGTCGCGGAGCTGCTCGAGGAACCGCTTGACGAAGGGCCGCGGGATCACCCGGCCGCGTCGCAGCGAGACCAGCCGCTCGAACACAAATACGAGAAGAGCGACCGAGCACAGCGCCAGCGGATACATCAACGGGCCGCCGTCGCGGATGACGGCCAGCATGCTCTTCCGCGGAGCGGCGGCCGCCTCGGCCAGCGGAGCAGCGGCCGCTGGCTCCTGCGCCGCCAGTCGCGGCGATTGCCGGCTAATGCCCAGCACAAGCAGCAGCGCGACCGCGATGGCGGCGAGCTGCGAATACCCTGAGCGCTGCATTGATGCTCCGCGGCAGCCGCCCGAGGCCACCGCTCACCTGGCAGTCCCTTGCCAGCGGGCGAAAGCTAGCTGCGGGGTCCGCGCAGCCACAACGGCCGGCCTCCGCTAACGCTTCGCATCTTCAGCATCGACACTCGGCAGGCACGAAATAAGGCGTACCGACGGGGATGCAATATATTCGCCAGTTGGTGCAACCTGCACTACAAGCTCTTGATCCGCAGGTTGCGGAACGCGACCTCGGCGCCGTGGCCGCAGAAGCAGATGTGGCCTTTGTCGCGCTTCAGGCCCGGGTGTTCCTTGCCGTCGATCGTTTTGGGCGTGCTCGCCTTCTCCAGGTCGGCATCGACGATCGTCTCGCCGTTGAGGATCACTTTGATCTGCTTCCCCTTGAGGATGATCTCTTCGCTGTTCCACTCGCCGGCCGGCTTGAGGTGGCCCGTCTTCGCCGGCACGACTCCGTACACCGACCCGTGATGCTGATAATCCTTGAGGCCTTTGTAGCGGTCCGACGTATCGTCGAGCACCTGAATCTCCATACCGACGTAGGCCGGGTCGCCGGTGAGCGGCGTGCGGATGCCGATGCCGTTGTTCGCGCCCGGCGTCAGCTTGAACTCGAATTTGAGGTGGAAATCGCCGTATTCCTTGGCCGTGTACAGGTTGCCGCTGCCCCGGGGCTGGCTGACGATCGTCTCGTCCTTGATCACGTACCCGTCTTTGCCGCCCTGCCAGCCTTCGAGCGTCTTGCCGTCGAAGAGCGGCGTGAAGCCCTCTTCCACGGCTGGCTTGTCCTGGGCAGCGGAGGCCGCGGCGAACACAAGCAGCGCTGCGGCGACGAATGCGATCTGGCGTGTCATCGGAGAATCCTTGAGGCGATGGTGGCGGGGCGATTGGTGATTGTGCGCTCGATTTCACGCGTTAGCAACCGGCGCGGCGACGAGGGGAACGAGCAAGCTGGCAGCCTGCTCTACGAGCGCCAGCCGATAATCGCCTTAAGGACATCGGCGACGCGCGGCGTCAGCCGGCGCTTGTTGTACTGGTCACCCAGACGCTTCAGGATTTCCGCCTGCGTCGGATAGCAGTGGATCGTGCCGGCCAGCTTGGAGAGCGGAATCCGTGCTGTCATGAGCAACGAAACTTCGCCGATCATCTCGCCAGCATGCCGGGCGACGATCGTGCAGCCGACGACCTGCGGTGTGCCGCGGCGGCAGTGGATGACGGCAAAGCCTTCGTCGTCGCCGTCCAGAATCGCTCGATCGACGTGCCGCAGTTCCTCGCGGTAGCTGTCGATCTCGAGGTGCTGGTCGGCCGCGCTCGCGGGCGTCAGGCCGACGTGGGCGATCTCGGGATCGGTGTAGGTCGTCCAGGGCACGACGAGCCCGCTCAGCCGCTTGCGGCCGAAGCCGGCGAGCGAGAAGAATGCGTTCTGCACGCACGCGCGGGCCATCGCATCGGCCGCGTGCGTGAACTGATAGCCGCCCGCGACGTCGCCAGCCGCCATGATGCGCGGATTGGCGGTTTGCAGAAAGTCGTCCACGATAACGCCGCGATTATTGTGTTCCACGCCCGCCGCCGCGAGGTTTAGTCCCTCGATGTTGGGCGTTCGGCCGGCGGCGACCAGGACGGCATCGGCATCCAATCCTTGCTGGCGGCCGCCTGAATTCACTAGCAGCCGCTTGATTCCACCGGCCGTTTCGGCGCGGACCGACGTGGCGCCAAATAGCAGCTTGATTCCTTCGCGTTCGAATTGCCGGGCCAGAATCTCGGCCGCTTCGGGTTCGTCTTTTGGCAACAGGCGCTGGCCGCGCTGCACGAGCGTGACCTCGCTGCCAAAGCGGCGAAAGGCCTGCGCCAATTCGCAGCCGATTGGTCCGCCGCCGATGACGATCAGCCGCCGCGGCAGCTCGGTGAGCGAAAAAACGGTCTCGTTGGTCAGGCAGCCGGCCTCCTCCAGCCCCGGCACCGCGGGAATCGCAGCGCGGCCGCCGGTGGCGATGACGCAGCGCTTGAAGCGCAGCGTCTGGCCCGCGACCTCAATTGTTTGCCGGCTGGTGAAACGGGCGTCGCCGAGGAACACATCGACGCCGAGCTGCTGAAACCGCTGGGCCGAGTCATTCTCGCTGATCTCGGCTCGCAGGCGACGCAGCCGCGACATGACGGCAGCGAAATCGACCGCCGCGGCCTCAGGGGGCTGACGCCCCCCGCTCGCCACGTGGATCCCGAACTCCGCGGCCCGCCCGACGTCATAAGCGGCCCGTGCCGCGCGGATTAGCGCTTTGCTCGGTACGCAGCCGAAATTGAGACAATCGCCGCCCAGCAGGCCGCGCTCGACGAGCGCGACTTTGCCGCCCAGTCCGGCCGTGCCAGCCGCCGCCACGAGGCCCGCGGTCCCGCCGCCGATGGCGACCAGATCATACAGCGGCTGCGGCGTAGGGTTCTGCCAATCGGGCGGATGAACGCGCGCCAGCAGCGCGGCATTGAATTCGTCGAGCGGAGCAAGCACGAGGCACCTGGGAGTGCCTGGATCATAGTGCAGCATCAGCGTTCCTGTGGTCCTCGCCTCAGGGCCGGGCGCTTTCGTAACCTCCGCCACCATTTGCAACGGCGAAGGCCGATGTCGCGTCGCATAGCCCCCCTGATACGGCGATCCGAACATGCCCTTCGCT
>DASRJB010000869.1:0-3796 GCA_035649715.1 Pirellulaceae bacterium | reverse complement strand
CGCGGCCCTTCCGCCGCCCAAAGTGCCGCCTCTGCCCGCGACCAAAGTCAGCGAAGCGGCGCTGGCCCCACCGCCTCCCGCGGAGGCGAACGGAGCGCTCCCGCAGGCCGCCGCCGCGCGGCCGCAGCAGACCCGGTACTGGATGCTCATGGCGGGCTCGGTCGCGCTGGGAATCGTCCTGGCGTTCGGAGCGGTTTCGGGGGCGATGTTTTTTTTCGGTAAGAACGCGCCGCTGGCTGCCGCGGGAAACGGCGGCAATTCTGATCCACGCTCAGCGCCCGTTACGACGCCGGTTTCATCGCCGGCTCCCATCCCGCCGGCCGGCAAGACGCCCGATGTGACGCCGACACCGATCGAGACTCCCGCCCCTACGGTCACGCCTACGCCGCCAACGCCCGAGGTGACAACGCCAACACCGCCGACCGAAACCGACCCGGCGGGCATCGTCAAGCCGACTCCGGCAGCTGCAGCGCCGAGCGTCTCCAACGATCCGCTGGCCAAGCTCGAACGCCTGATTGGCGGCGCCGGTGAAGACCCGCAAGCAAGCTCGGCTTCCGCGCCACCCCCCGTGGTTCCGCCGGCCGATTCCGCGCCCGCCAAGGCTGCGCTGCCGCGCCCTCCGCCGCGCGACATCGATGTGGCTCGCCGCCTGGCCGATCCGCTTGCGGGAATCGAAACGGCCGGCACGCCGCTGGCCGACTTCCTCGACCGGTTCGCGGAGCTCTCGACGATCCCGATCACGCTCGATCCCGACTGGCTGGCCTTCGCCCTGGCCACTCCCGAAACGCCGATCGCTTACCGTGCGGCCAGCACGACGGTCGGCGAGGCGCTGACCAAGGCGCTCGCGCCGTTGCGGCTGGCGCCCGTCGTCTCGGGCGACCAGATCGTCGTGGGGCTCTCGCAGCCGCAGCCCTTGGTGACGATTCAAGTCAAGGCGAAAGAGCTCGCGGCCAGCGAGGAGGATCTGGCGGAATTGGCGGAGCTGCTCAAGGCGCTGATCGAGCCCAGTTCGTGGACGGGGGAAAACGCCGGGACGATCAGCGTCGATGCCGCGGCCTCTGCGCTAAACGTCACGCATCTGAAGATCGTACAGGCCCAGGTGCTCCTGGTCTGCGAGAAGCTCCGCACCGCCCGGCAGAAGAAGCATGAGCTGCTGCAGCTCGATCAGGCGCTGTTTCAGCTCGATTCGCGCTCGGCCCGGGCGGCGGGAAAGCTCGCGGCGCCCGTCTCGCTGAATTTCAGCCAGCCCACGCGGCTGACGGCGGTTCTCGACCGGCTGGGTGAGTCGGCGGGCGTGCGGATTCTCGTCGATTGGCAGGGAATCGCCGCCGCCGGCTGGAATCCCGACGCCGATGCGACGCTGGTGGCCGACAAGCAGCCGCTGGGCGAGGCCCTCCATGCGCTGCTGGAGCCGATGGAGCTGGCCTGGCGGGCGATCGACGGCCGCACGCTGCAAGTCGTGACGGCGGCGAAGCTGGCCGAGCGATGCGAGATCGAGTTCTATCCGGCGGCGGACCTGCTGGCCGGCGACCCCACGGGCGAGGCGCTGCAGACCCGGCTGCGGGACTCGCTCGGTGCAGCCGCGTTTCAAAGCGGCGGCGGCAGCGGCGAACTGCGGCTCGACCGGCTCAGCAAGTGCCTGATCGTCAGCCTGCCGCAGCTCAAGCAGCGCGAGCTGGAAGCACTATTGGCCCGCTGGCGGGCCGAGACCCGGTAGCGCCCACTCGCGGTGAACCCCGGGCAATCAGGGCGTGTCCCCACTGCCTGCGCCGCTAAAGGAGCGCCCATGCCCGAATACGAATGGATCACGCACAAGATCTTTGTCGTGCGAGAGTTTTTCACGCCCGAGGAATGCCGCGCGGCGATCGACCGCGCCGAGGCAACCGGCTTCGGCCAGGCGCCGATCAATACGGCCTTCGGCCCACAGATCCGCACCGATGTCCGCAATAATTCGCGGGTCATGATCGACGATCCGCAGCTGGCGGCCGCCCTCTGGGAGCGGTGCCGCGACTACATTCCCCTGCGGCTGGGCGACTGGGAGGCGGTGGGCGTGAACGAGCGCTTTCGCTACTACCGCTACGACGTCGGCCAGCAGTTCGACTGGCACTACGACGGCGCGTTTCAGCGCGTCAGCGGCGAGCGGAGCCGCTTGACGTTCATGATCTACCTCAATACCGGCTTCGACGGCGGAACGACGTCGTTCGAGGACGCCCAGATCGTCCCCCAGGAGGGCCTGGCGCTCTTCTTCTGGCACGCCATCCTCCACAAGGGACAGCCGGTCGAGCGCGGCCGCAAGTATGTCTTGCGAACCGACGTGATGTACCTCCACAACCGCGTTCAACGCAGCGACGAGGCCGCCGACGACAAGGAATAGACCGGCGGAATTTCGCGAATGAAGTTGTGGGCCGTCGAATAGGTGTACGCGCCTTGAAACGGCATCACCAGCACGTCCCCCTCCTGGATCGATTCGGCGAAGCAGTGGCGGCCGAGGAGGTCCTCGGGGTCGCACAGCGAGCCGCAGATCGTGACGGGAATCTCGCGGCGGGCCGGCCGCGTGAGATTGACGACCGGGCAATAGACGTGCAGATACCGCTCCCACCCGATCATGTGAATGCCGCCATCGACGATGACCAGGTCGTCGCGTTTCTGGTCGGCGACCCGCATCACCAGGTGCATTGCGTGGGCGGCGACGACGCGGCCGGGTTCGGAAAAAAAATCGCAGTCCAGTAGCGGCGACAAGTGCCGGATGAGCGCCACGCCGATCTCGCGGGCATACAACTCGAGCGGCACACTTTCCTGGAAGTAGTACGGCGCGGCGAAGCGGCTCGCTTCGCCCGCCACGTCGTCGGCGACGCGAATCAGCTCGCCGAGCGGCAACTCGGTTGGGTAGCGGCCCTCGAGTTGAAACGGCCGGAAGCCGCCGCCGAAATCGTAAAACCGGACCTGCGCCCGCTCGGCCGGCGTGAACTCGCTGGCGAGCGTCCGGGCGACTTCCTCAATCACACGGCAGTACGGGCTGGCGTCGTGCGTCCAGCTCAAGTGGGATTGAATGCCTTGTAAATCGATCCCAGGCAATCCGGCCGCAGCCCGCCAGAACCGCGGCAGGTCGGCCAGGGGAATGCCGAATTTCGACCAGCTTCCGTGCGCGGCGGTGTGAATCCGGACTCCCGCGCGCATCGGCCCGCCGCGAAGCCCGCCGGCAGAAACGCGAAGCCCGCGGCCAGAATTATTGTGCGCGGCGACTTCGCCCAATAGAGCCAACTCGCGAAAGCTGTCGAGGTTCACAATCACCCGCTCGCGATTTGCGCTGGCCAGCTCCAAATCCGCGGCCGATTTGCCCGGTCCGCTGAACAGGATTTGTCCCGCGCCGGCCGCCAACGCCAGCCGCAGCTCGCGGCTGCTGGAGACGTCCAGCCCGAATCGACCGGCCATGGCGTCCGCTGCCAGCTCCGGATAATGGTTCGACTTGACCGCAAAAAACGGCCGGTGCCGCGGCACGTGCCGGCCAAAGGCGGCGGTGAATTCGTCCAGCGCCTCACGGAACGAGCGCGGATCGTAGGCGAACAGCGGCGTCGCATGCTGCTGGCAGAGCGCTAATAGATCGTCCCTCCGCTGAAGAATCCGGTCCACGACGTGCGTAAAGTCGCCCGGCCGCCCCGCGGGCGGCGTATTCAGGATTTGCTCGATGAGTTGCCGCTTGTGCCCGAAATTCTCGACGAAATCCATGCATCAAGTGTAACGGAATTCGCGCACCAGTCGCCGGCCGGCGACATTGAGGTCGCCCCGCCCGCCGTAC
>DASRJB010000868.1:0-12436 GCA_035649715.1 Pirellulaceae bacterium | reverse complement strand
TGACGCCCCCCAGGATGTCGGTCTCCATGGTGTCTCCGATCATGATGGTTTCCCCGGTGGCCAGGCCCAGCTCCTTGCGGGCCGCCCGCATCATCACCGGGCTGGGCTTGCCGACGCTGAACGCCGAGCGGCCCGTCGCCGTTTCGAGCATCGCCACGATCGCTCCGCACCCGGGACGCAGCCCGCCGGCCGTGGGGCAATTGGGGTCGATGTTCGTGGCGACGAGCTTGCTGCCGCGGAGGATCATCCGCACCGCCGCCTCGACGATCTCCATGTTGAACGTCCGCCCCTCGCCGACGACGACGTAGTCCGGGTCGTCATCGACGATGGCGTAGCCGTTTTTGTGCAGGGCCGCCAAGAGGCCTCCTTCGCCGATGACCAGCGCCGTTCCCCCGGGCTTCTGGGCGGCGAGGAAGCGGGCCGTGGCCATCGCGCAGGTGAAGATGTGGCTCTCCTCGACGAGGATGCCCATCCGGGCCAGCTTGCGGACGACGTCGCGCCGCGTCCGCTGGCTGTTGTTGGTCAGGAAGGCGAACGGAATGCCGCGGTCAATGAGAGAGGAGATGAAGAGGTCGGCGCCGGGAATGAGTTGTTTGCCGCGATAGATCACGCCATCCATGTCGATCAGGAAACCATGCCTCCGCATTGCTGCTCCGGGGAGGAGAACGAACCGCCTCGGGCCCGGAGCACTTGCAACCCGCGTGCCGCAGCCGAATCTGGCAAGGCAGGCAAGCTGGCGCCGCCAGCCGCGAAGGACTTGCGGCGATTTCCGGCAGCCGCGAGCTGCCGAGCAATCACTCACTGCTGCCGCGCTACCCGGCAGCCTGGCCGCGGTGGGTTTCGCTTACGTCCCTCGCGCCTCACCGCCAGCGGGAGGCCGACCACTGGGCCACGTAGGTCTTCCCCTCGAACACAATGGTCCGCGTGCCAAAGATTTCGTGCCCGCTGCGGCTGCCCTGGAACGTCACCTCATACTTCTGACCCTGATGTTCCATGACCACCGTGACCGTGATATCGCCGTCGCGATAAATGGCCCGCGTGAGGGGCACGATTTGCTCGCGCTGGCTGGGGCAGAAGTAGCCCTCCAGCGTTTTGCCTTCCGAGTCGAACTTCAACTTGAGCGTACTGACGCGGACCTCTTGATCGACGACGGTCGTCCAGGTCCACGTGCCGTGGGGACCGGTGGCCAAGAGCGGCTGAGCCGCGAGGGCGACCAGCAACGCGGCTGCGATGTTGATGAGACGTTTCATGGGTTATTCCACCAGTTTGATGGCCCGGGCCTTGGCGATTTCCTCGAAGGCGGCGGAGAGCTGGGCGTGCATTGCTTCGTGCGTCGCGCCGCCAGGCACGGCGTAGTGCTTGCCGCCGGTCGTATCGGCGACGCTCTGCATGGTGGCCGTGTCGGCGCCGGCGCCGAGGCTGATGGTCGTGACTTTGAATTTCGCGGCGGCGCAGAGGTCCGCCTCGTCGGCGATCATCTGGGCGGCGGCCGCGGTATTCACTCCGCCGTTGTGCCAGTTGGCCAGGCCGTCGGTCATCAGCACGATCAGCTTGCTGGCGTTGGGGCGGGCGCTCGCCGCCATCGTCTGGCGGCCGAGCTGCAAGCCGGCCCCGATGTTCGTGTAGTTGTGATAATGGCCGGCCTGCCGGTGATCGACGATGTCGGCGATCGTATCGAGCTGGTCGGTGAAGTTGCTCTCCAGCAAGGCGTTGCCGTTAGCGGCGTTGTAGACCACCAGGGCCACGCGGTCGCTCGTATCGACGTCGGCGATGTAGTCCATGAACGAGCCCGTCGCGTCCTTGAGGGCGTACATCGGCTCCGCCCGGCATTTCCACAGATCGGGAACCTGGCTGTAGGCGGGATAGTTCGCCAGCCAGTATTCGACCAGGTTCATGCCGCCGAACTTGTAGCGGTAGCCGGCGTTCTTGTTCTCGTTCGACGACGAAGTGCAGTAGTTGAGGTAGCCGTCCCAGCTGCCGCCGTTGGCATAGGGATAGGGCACGGAGTTCAGACCCAGGGCCTTCTTCAGCGTCGTATTGATGTTGGCGCTGGTGAAGTCGAAGAACTCGCCATTGGCGCCCAGCGAGGTGTTCGTGCCCGACTTGACCCAGACTTTGCGGACCTGCTTGTTGGCGTTGCCGCCGGTCCCGGCGAACGTGCCCGACGTGACGCTGCCGGGCGTGAACGACTGCTGGTTGCCGTTGGAGAATTCGAGCTTGACGGTCGTCAGGTTGAGCGTCGAGGTCACAACGACCGACGTGTGGCGATACTCCACGGTGCAGTGCGGCAATCCCGTCCCCTCGTTGGCCGGCACGCCCTGGGCCGTGGCCCAGGTCGGCGCCTGTGGCAAGTTGCCATAGGCGGGCGGACCCAGATCGCTCCAGCAGTTGAGCAGGCTCGATTCGACCGTGGCCTGGCTCAAGCCGCCGATGGCCGCGAACGTGCTGTCGTCGTTCATCGAGCCGGAGAAGTCGAGCACCACGACGATGTCGCGGGGCTGGAACATGGCCGTCGATTGGGCCTGCAAATTGAACGTACTGTGCCCCAGCGCGCGGGCAAAGAAGAACGGCAGATTCGGATACTGCATCGAGACCCGGATCGTGGAGGGCATGACCGGGGTCACGTCCAACTGCATCGTCTCCGGGTTCCAGTTGCCGAACGTGAACTCGTAGTCGTCGGAGTGGTTGGAATCGAACTCGATCGTGGCGTTGGCCAGGGCCTCGCTGCCCACCGAGCCCAGCCCCGAGCCGACCGGGTTGCGGATGAGATATTCCTTGGCGGCCGCTTCGGCCGCTTCGGTGCCGTTGACCAATTCGCCGACGCCGGCCAGGGCCGCGGCATCGACCGCGCGGCGCAGCTCGGCCTTCATCGTGAAGACGTATCCCACGTCCACCGACAGGGCCAGCATGGCCATGAAGATGATCATCAGGAACGCGGAGAAGACGACGATGTTCCCCCGCCGCGATCGCGGCCGGCGTCTGGCCTGTCGGCCTTGGATTTCGTGACTGGCGCGCTTCATCCCGTTGAACGGCATGACGACCCCCTGTGCGGCTTTCCGCTGGGCCAGCGACGTTCGAGCCCGGCGCCGCACGGCGTCATGCCTGCGAACGAACTGGTGGCAATTTAACTCTAGGTCAAAAGAACCGGTCGTGCCTGAAAAGCGATGCGCGGGGCGCAAGCGCGTCGCTTTATCGGTTCTTTGCCGGTGGCGCGGCTAGCGCAGCGTGAACGGTCCGTCGGAAGCTTCGAAATAGGGGTCGCTTGGGCCGCGCGGGTTCTTCCAATAGGGAACGGCGCTAAAGACCTCGCGGCCGTCCAGCCGCACGACCACGCGGTAGGACGTCATGCGGGCCAGCGAATAGCGCCACGCAGCCTCCTTCCCGCCCGCTCCGGCCATCGCCTCCAGGAGCAGCACGACTTCGGGGTCGTTGCCTTCCGCAAAGCTGAAGAGCGCGCCGTCGAGAATGCCGGCAGCCTCGTCCTCGTAGCGATAGAGCGGCTGGGTCAGCAGCCGCAGCTCGAAAGGAGACTCCATCTTGTAGCTTGTGGCCTGAAAGCGGCGAGCGATCTCGCGCATCTGCACCAGACGTTGGGCGGGTTTGCCGGCGGGCGCGGGAGCGCCTGCCACCGGCTGCTCAACCAGCCCGCCGGTCTTCGGCGACCAGAGCACGCGGCCGCCGCGACTGCAAGCGAGCGGCTGCGCACTGAGCGAAACGAACTCCCGCCACAATTCGCCGCTCTGCAGCGTCGCCTCCGGACTGCGGGCCCATACGGTGACGATCGCCCGCGGGCGGCTGCGCTCCAGGAACAGGAAAATGACGCCGTCGTTGAGAAAGTCCCGGACCGGATTGCTCCACCGCAAAATCGGCTGCGCCCCGCGCTTCAGTTGCCCGCCCTCCTGGCCCGCCACTTCCAACTGGAACTCATCCACCCGCGCCAGCAGCAGCTCCAACCGCTTTTGCCGCACTTCGTCCGGCTTCACCGGGTCCTCGGCGCGAGCCGGGCGGAACACCAAGATCGCCAGTACGGCCCACACCGCAGTAGCCAGGGATCTCATGTAGCCCTCCCAGGAACCAAGTAACACTCCGTGTGAATTAGACATTATGTCTATAGGGGGTCGAGGTAGGCAATCGGTTGGAGGCGCGCAGCGAGCCATGTACGGTACCGCACCACTGCTAATTTTCTCGTATTGACGCGTACTCACCCATCAACCACGTTGAGTAAAGCTCTGGGGGAAATACCATGCAGCCGAAAGATTCGCCTGCTCCGCGGTGCCCGAAGTGCGGAAACGCAGCGTCGCGTCTGTTCTCAGCCAGGCCGCAGTATTCGTTAGCGGACCGGAAGCAGCCGATTGCGATGCTGACGGTCTACGAGTGCGACTGTGGGGCGGGATTTACGGCTCAGGAGCCGCTCGCGCAGCGGCCCGGCTGGCCAGTCGCCGACCTGCCGATGGCTGGCGAGGCGGCGGAGCGCACCCGCCTCAACCTGTCGCACTGAGGCTGCGTCCCAGCCAAGACGTCGCAGTCGCGCGGTGACTTCGAGCAGGCTTGTCAGGGGAGCGAGGCTTTGGCTGCACCGAGAAATGCACGCCAGAATGGCCAAACGGATCGACGACGAAGGCTTTCGTGTCGCCATATTCTCGCGCTTCCCCAATGAAGGCTGGATTGGTACGAAATCGAGCAAAATTCGTGCCGTCATTTTGCCGCAGTGCCAAGCTTGGAGCGCGAGAGCATCAAACTGTTGTGCGGCGATGCTTGAACTGCCTACAATCAGCGAGTCTTGATGGGAGGCGGCGCGATGCTCAACGTGGGGAGCGGCCTAACGCGGAATTGCGGCGGCTGGACGCGGCGCGAGCTGCTCAAGGTGGCGGGGCTCGGTGCCGGACTCACGCTGGCCGACGCTCTGCGCAACGACGCGGCAGCTAGCGATGGCAAGAGCTACGCGGGCCGCGAGCGGTCGTGCATCTTCCTCTGGCTCGACGGCGGGCCAAGCCATTTTGAGACCTTCGATCCCAAGCCCGATGCGCCGGATGCGATCCGCGGACCTTACGGCGCGATCCGCACCAAGGTCCCTGGTGTGCAGTTCTGCGAGCTGATGCCGCTGACCGCCCAGCGGATGCACAAGTGCGCGATCATCCGCTCGCTCACGCACGGCAGCGGCTCCCACTCGCCAATCCCGATGCTGACCGCGTTCGAGAACGAGCGGACCAGCTACGGCGCAGTCGTGGCGAAGCTGGCCGGGTTCGAGCGGCAGCTGCCGCCCTATGTGCACATCGGCTCCAAGCTCGGCGTGGGCGGCGGCAGCCTCGGCGCGCCGTACAACCCGGTCGAGGTCCGCGACCCGGCGGGCAAGCAGATCGAGCTGCCGCAGTTCTCGCTGTCGGCGAACATTTCCGCAGACCGCTTTGAGGATCGCCGGCAACTGCTGGCCGCGATCGACCAGATGCGGGCACGGGCCGGTGCGGAAACCGCGAAGCTCGACCGCTTCCAGAAGCTCGCGGCCGAGATTCTCACCTCGCCCGCCGTCCGCGAGGCGTTTGACTTGAATAAAGAGAAAGACGACCTCCGCGAGCGGTATGGGGCGAACTTTTTTGGGCAGGCCTGCCTCATGGCCCGCCGCCTGGTCGAGGCCGGCACGCGTTTTGTCCAGATCAAGTGGTACGACGGCCCCGCCTGGGACGGCTGGGACGTGCACGGCGCCGACCTGGGCGGCATGGAGCGGATGGAGCACCACCTCTGCCCGCGGCTCGACCAGGGGCTGACCGCGCTGCTCGACGACCTCGATCAGCGGGGCCTCTTGTCCACGACGCTCGTCGTCGCCGTCGGCGAGTTCGGCCGCACGCCGCAGATCAACAAATACGGCGCTCGCGATCACTGGCCGGCCTGCTTCTCCGCGCTGCTCGCCGGCGGCGGCGTGCCGGGCGGCGTGGTCGTCGGTGCAAGCGACAAGCAAGGCGGGCAGCCGGCCCGCAATCCCGTCTCGCCGCCGCAGTTCGCCGCCACGCTCTATCGACTGCTGGGCTTCAACCTCACGACCGACCCCCGCCTGCGGCCGTTCGTCAAGGACGCCGCCCCGATCGGCGAATTGGTGTGATGCGGGCATTCGTTTTCACGGCGCTTGCTTTTTGTCTCTTCGCGCCGCTTGCGTTTAGTCAAGAGCCGCGGGTGCTCATCGCGTTCTCGTCGTATCGCGAGCGGATGCAGTGGCCGCAGATTCACTTCTACGAGCACGACGGCAGCGGCGCGGGCAAGATCATCGAGAACATCCCCACGGTTCCCAAGCGGAGTGACAATCGGGCCAGCCTGAGCGTGGGCGGCCGCTATGTCGCCTTTGCGGCGGAGCAGGAGAACGAGGTCAGCCGCATCCGGCTGTGGGACCGGCAAGAGAAAAAGCTGGTCGAGCTGCCGACGATCGACGACACGCCCAATGCGCAGCTCTGGCCGACGCTGGCGGCTGGCGGCCGCACGATTGTCTATGCCGGCTGGAACCGCCCCGGCTCGAGTCAGCGGTGGGACTTGTTCTTGTACGACGTCGCGGCAAAGAAGCTTGGTCCGCTGTCCGACATCAACACGCTGCCGCACGACGAGCGGATGCCCGCGCTGGCCGCCAGCGGCCGCAAGTTGGCGTACGTCACCAATGATCCGTCGGGCGCGGGGCTGATGGACATCGCCCTCTGCGAACTGGCCACCGGCCAGGCGATTCCGCTGCCGGGCCTGAACACCGCCCACCGCGAGGTCGAGCCGTCACTCTCGGCCGACGGCCGCTGGCTGGCGTTCGTCTCGGACCGGCCCGGAGGCGCGGGCGGCCGCGACGTCTATCTCTACGACGGCCAGGCGCAGCAGCTGGTCGAGCTGCCCGGTCTGAACTCCGTCGCCCACGAGCAGACGCCGTCGATCAGCCCGGACGGCCGCTGGCTAGCCTTCGTCTCCGAGCGGATCCGCGGCGAAGGCGAGCGCGACATCTTTCTGTACGACATCGCCCGCCGCCAGCTCGTGCCCACGCCGGGCTTGAACGCGAAGCAGGAAGACATCGATCCCTGCGTAATCACGCTGCCGGCGCCTTGAGTCGTTTAACCCGGAGCCGGAGGCGACGGCGGTCCCCTGGTCACACCGTCGCCTCCGGCTCCGGGTTAAACGAGGAATCGCCCTCAATCCCACAGGCCGTACCGCACGATGCACCACAGCGTGCTGAGCAAGTCGCCGAGGCCGATCTTTTTGCCTTCGGCGTAGCCGCGGGGCGAGTAGCGGATGGGCACCTCGCCGATGCGGTAGCCGCGGCGGGCGATCTTGGCGGTGACTTCCGGCTCAAAGCCAAAGCGGTTCTGCTGGATCTCGAACGACCGGAGCACCTCGCGGCGGAAGGCCTTGTAGCAGGTCTCCATGTCGGTCAATTCGAGGCCCGTCAGCCAGTTCGACGCCTTGGTGAGCAGGCGGTTCCCGAAGCGGTGCAGCCGCGAGGCGTCCTGCGATGCTTCGCCGGTATATCGCGAGCCGAAGACGACGTCGGCCTGGCCGCAGACGATCGGCCGCACGACGGGCAGGATGTCGCGGGGGTCGTATTCGAGGTCGGCGTCCTGCACGACGACGACGTCGCCGCTGACGCGGCGGAAGCCGGTCCGCAGGGCAGCCCCCTTGCCTTCGTTCTGCGGCTTGAAGATCACGTGGATCTCGTGCGCCGCTTCGTACTGCTCTAACAGATCGCGAGTGCCGTCGGTGCTGGCATCATCGACGACGATGATCTCCTTGGGCACCGGCAGGGCAGCGACGCGGGCCAGCACGGTCTGGATCGTCCGCTCTTCGTTGTAGACGGGAATCACCACCGACAGCTTGAAGCCGCGGGGGATGACGAAGTTCCGCTCCGCCGGCTCATAACCGTCCTCGACGGCCAGGAGGGCGGCGAGGTCTTCCATCTGGGCGAGCGTCGCGCTGGCCCGCCGGATCGTGTCCGGATCTTTTTCGGCTGCCGGCGTTACGAGCGGTAGATTGCGGTCAACTTCGGCGGACTCGGCGATCGGCATGGGCGGCTCTCGGCAGCATGGTGTGGAACTACGGTTCAGCGGCGACGGCGCGGAGGGGCGTGGGGGGCGGATTCTGCGGCTGATACGGGGGCACGGCCGGCCAGCGGACGAAACCGCGCTGGATCGACTCGCCGACCTCGCGCTTTTCCATCGGCAGGTAGAACGCGCTGGCCGGGTCGTCGTATTTCGAGCGGCGGCCCCAGAGCTGCGCCAGCGAATCCTGGTAGAGCAGCACCCACTTGTCTTTCTGCGACTCCATCGCCTCCACGCTGGGAACCTGCAGGCGGGAGATTAGCACGAGGTCCGGGCGCTCGACGCGGAGGACGCGGGTGGGATCGAGCGGCCCGGACGAGGCGCTGCGATAGCGGAGGCTGGGATCGATGCGGCCCATCAGGAAATCGAAGTGCATGTCGAGCATCTCTTGCGAGTAGCTCGTGCGGCAGCGACCGTCGATTTGCACCTGGATGCCGCGATCGTCGGCTTCGCGGGCCCCGAACGCCGCCAGGGCGTACTGGGCCCAGTTGAACGTGCACACCATCTTGCCCGTCAGGCCGCGGCGGGCGATGTAGCCGAACGCCGTGACGGGGTAGTTGTCCTTGTCCACTTTCAGCGTGGTCAGGCGGTAGGTCAGCTGCCCGGTGGCGATGCAGATCGCCAGCACCAGCACCAGCGCGAACGCCTGCTGCATCTGCGGCGAAAACGCGGCGGTGAACGATGAGCTTTCCGGCGGGGCCCAGCCGAACTTCAGCTCCTCGTTGGTCTTGAAGCGGCGCTGGACGCCCAGCCGCTCCAGCAGCGAGTCGAAGTGCAGCGGCAGCCACCAGCCGGCGGCGATCGCCAAAAAGGCGATGTGGCGGTGGTGCATCAGGGCTTGCCAGAGGATCAGGGCCAGGATGGCCAGGTGCGTGAAGTCGCGCGGCCTCTTGGTCAGGACGATCGCAGCGATGCCGGCGGCCGTCAGCGCGACGAATGGCAGGAACTGCAAGTCCAGGATCGAAGGCGCCTGCCATTCGACGATCTCCGGCCGCGGCACGCTGAGGTCCCCCGCGAGCCAGAAGTGAAAAAACGGCCCGTACGGGTTGAGGAACGTCGCGCCGACTGCCGCGGCGGCCATCAGGCCGAAGCGCCGCAGCAGGCCTTCCGCCTCGCGGCCGCGCTTCGAGTAGGCCTCCAGGCCGCGGAAGCCCAAGTAGGCCAGGAACACGCACAATCCGGCCAGGAAGCCGCCGTGCGCGTTGGTCCAAACCATGAATAGCGGCGCTGCGAGCCAGAGCAGTTTCATCTGCTGCGAGGAATACTCGAGCGGCGGCTCGTCGAGTGGCTGATGGGGCGGCTCTTCGCCTTTGCGGCGGCGGAGCCCGGCGAGCGACAGCTGCCAGGTGCCCTCCCAGCCGTGGAAGCAATACGTCAGCAGTCCCAGCAGCAGGGCAAAACAGACGTACGAGGCAAGCTGCGGGCGGAGGCTCCAGTGGTTGGCCAGCGTGACGGCGACCAGCAGCGGCACGCTGCAGGTCGTGATGAAGCTCGATCCCAGCTTGTGCGTCCGCCAGAGGATTACCGTAATCAGTCCGACGCCGAGCAGGCATTTTCCGATCAGCAGGCCCGATCCGCCCAGCAGATCGGCCCCAATCGCCAGCGCGATTTCGCTGACGATTTCGTGGTTGATCCAGGGATAGCCCTGGGCCACGTACGAATAGGTCGTCGTCCGCGGCAGGCCGTGCCTCAATAGGTCGTTGCCGTATTGCACGTGCCCCCACAGGTCCGGGTCGGCCACGTTCAGCGACAAGGCGACCGCGCTGGAGAGCAACACCGCGGCCACCAGGCCCCGGTCGAGCCACCGCGCAAAATCGACGGTCCCTTCCTGGGGTTTTCCACGGAAGTCATTCATCCGGCATCCCCGCTGACTAGTAGTGCGCAATAGACCGGGACGTGAAAGCCTAGGTTATGCGGCTGCGGCGGGCGCAGAACTTGAGGCGCAGGGCAGGGATTCCAGCTTCGCCCCTCGCGCCGCGCGTACCGCTGCTACCGCTTGGAGCGGCTGGAAGGGCTCTCTAGAGTAGTAGGCACACTCCGTGTGCCGTCCTCTGAGGAGCGTGCCCGCTACCTATGCAACGAAAAGTCGAAATCGACGGCGTGACGCTGCACCTCAGCCAGCCGCACGAATTGGAGAGCCAGTGGATCGGCCAGGGCGAGATTCTCAAGCAGCTCCTGGCCTGCTGGATGGTCGTGGATGAACGCGACCTGCCGCTGACGCCGCGGCTCGTGGGAACGCCGGGCATCGGCAAGACGGCCCTGGGGATGGCCGGGGCGAAGCTGCTGGGCCGCGAGCTGTACATCTATCAGTGCACCGCCGACACGCGGCCCGAGGACCTGCTGGTGACGCCGGTCCTGGCCGAGAGCGGCAAGATCGCCTATCACGCCTCGCCGCTGGTTACGGCCGTGCTTCGCGGCGGCGTCTGCATTCTCGACGAAGGCAACCGGATGAACGAAAAGTCGTGGGCCAGCCTGGCGCCGCTCTTCGACCAGCGGCGGTACGTCGAGTCGATCGTCGCCGGCATCACGATCTTGGCTGCGGCCGACTTTCGCTGCGCCGTGACGATGAACCAGGACGAGTCGACCTACGAGATTCCCGACTACATCCTCAGCCGCTTGCAGCCGACGCTGACGCTGGGCTTCCCCAGCCGCGAGGACGAGCTGGCGATCTTGCAGTATCACCTGCCGTTCGCGGCGGCCGACATGCTGGCGATGACGGTCGAGTTCTTGCAGCAGGCCCACGCGCTCAAGCTCGACTTTTCGCCCCGCGACGGCCTGAACCTGCTGCGGTACGCGATGAAGCGCCTGGCCCAGGACCCATCGCACCCGATCGCGAAGGACCGCTTGTGGCGCGAGGCGCTCGAGAAATGCCTGGGCGAAGACGCCCTCGACATCGAGGCCTATGCCAAGAAACGTGCCCGCACCCTCGGCGGTGAATCCGTCCCCTTGGGCCTCGGCGACTTCTTCTTCGACCCCGACGACCCGCTGCACCCGGATCGCGAGGAGGATGAGGAGGAGTAGCTCGGGGCGGTTCCGCATTCGTCGATGGTATAATGGAGTGGCGCCATCTCGCATCCGAGCAGTCCTATGAAAACCATCGAGCTGATTCAAGAGGCAGGAGCCGACAAGATCGTCCGCGTGGCGATCCCCGTAGATGAAGCAGCGCGGCGATATCGCCTGATCGTGCTGATTGAGCCGGAAGTCAATGGAGACGGGGGCGAAGGACTCAACGACTGGCCGCCGGGCTTCTTTGAGCGCACCGCGGGCAAATGGGTCGGCGAGCTTTTCCGCCAGCCACAAGGTGAATACGAACGGCGAGCGTCGCTGTGAATCGGTACCTGCTCGATACCAATACTTGCATCGACTACTTGCGAGGCAGGCATCAGGGCCTCGTGGCCCGCGTTCGGTCCAAGCGGCCCCGAGAACTCCGACTTTGCTCGGTCGTCGTGGGCGAGTTGTTCTACGGCGCCCATCGTAGTGCCGACCCGGTCGCCAATCTCAGGCTGGTCGCTGAGTTCGTGGACAGCTTCATTAGTCTCGCGTTTGACGATCACTGCGCAGAAGTATCCGGCAAGCTTCGTTCAACGCTCGAAGCAAGTGGGGCCGCAGTCGGGCCGTACGATCTGCAAATTGCATCGATCGCCGTAGCTCGCGGCCTGATCGTCGTGACGAGCAATGTCAGTGAATTCTCGCGCGTGCCTGGACTTAAGTTAGAGGATTGGCGCACTTGAGAGCGCGCTCGAGTCCGGTGGAGCGCACGACGTTTGACCAATTTTCAGTTCTTTCATGGGTTCCGAGGTTCTCCAAATCGGTCCTCGCGTCACTTGCCTGCCGGTGATTCACGGCAGCGGGGATTTTGCGCTGGTGGTGCGGCGGGTGATGCTCGAGCGGGCATTTGATTGCGTGGCGGTTCCGCTGCCGCCGTCGTTTCAGGAGGCGGTCGAGCGCGGGATCGAGATGCTGCCGAGCCCGGCAATCGTGACGCAGGCCGAAGCGCCGCAGTTCGCGACGGAGTGGTCGCCGCAAAGCGACACGGAAGAGCGCGACGACGACGAGCCGGCGCACAGCTTTGTGCCGATCGATCCCTGCCAGCCGGTGATTGCGGCGCTGCGGGCCGCGATCAGCGAGCACATTCCACGAGCTTACATTGACCTGGAGACCGCCCGGTTTGTTCCCAATACGGCCGTGCTGCCCGATGCCTATGCCCTTAAGAAAGTGGCGATCGAGCAATTCGCGGCGGCGGTGCTGCCGGCGATCGCGCGGCCGCAGGAAACACAGGTGCGGGATCGCATCGTGCACATGGCCCAGCGGCTGCGGCAACTCGAAAGGAAATACCAGTCGATCCTGCTGGTCTGCTCGGTTCTCGACTGGCCCTGGATTCGCGA
>DASRJB010000867.1:0-5772 GCA_035649715.1 Pirellulaceae bacterium | reverse complement strand
TTATGTTCAAGGATTAGTTTAACCCGTAGCCGGAGGCGCAGGCTGGCCCCGCGAGAAGCCGTCGCCTCCGGCTCCGGGTTAAACGAAGGAGAGCATCGATGACGACCCATCGCAACTGTGAAGGCTTCACCCGCCGCGACTGCCTCCAGCTGGGGCTGGGCGGACTGCTCGGCGGCGGCCTGGTGGGCGCGCTACGGGCGACGGCCAGCGCCGCGGTCAACCCCGCGCGGCAAGCGAAGTCCTGCATCCTGATCTGGATGGACGGCGGCCCGTCGCACTACGAGACGTTCGACCCCAAGCCCGACGCGCCGATCGAGTTCCGCGGCCAGTTTGACGCGATTCCGACCAAGGTCGCCGGCGTATCGTTCTCGCAGCACATGAAGCGGCTGGCGTCGATCGCCGACAAATTCGCGGTCATCCGCTCGATCCGCCACGACCAGGGCAATCACGGCGCGGGCAACCACTACATGATGACCGGCGCTCCGCCGCGGATTCCCGTCGGTTGCGGCGCCTTCGTCAGTTACCATCCGAGCCTCGGCTCCGCTGCCGCCCGCGAGTGCCCCGTGCCGCCGGGCCTGCCGGGTTACTTCTCGCTCGGCCAGATGTCGCGCTCGGGCGGGCCGAATTTCCTGGGCGCTCAATACGCCCCGTTCGTCGTCGAAGAGAGCCCCGACAAGCCGGACTTCCGCGTCCGCGACGTGGCGATTCCCCGCGACCTTTCGGAGGGCCGCTTTGCCGACCGCAAGGACCTGCGCAAGCTCGTCGATCGCATGGTGCGGATCAACGAGGAAGCCGCGGCCGATCCCGTCCGCGACGTGGACCGCTTCTACGAACAAGGCTATAGCCTCGTCAGCTCGAAGGAAGCCCAGCAGGCGTTCGACATCCACCGGGAGGACCCGAAGCTCCGCGAGAAGTACGGCCGCAACAACCTGGGGCAGCGGTGCCTGCTCGCCCGCCGTCTGGTCGAGGCGGGCGTGCCCTTCATCACCGTCTATGACGGCGGCTGGGACCATCACACCGATTTGTTCAACTCGTTCACCAAGCGGATGCCCGGCTGGGACAACTCGGTGGCCACGCTGATCGAGGACTTGTCGGACCGCGGCCTCCTGGATTCGACGCTGGTGATCGCCCTGGGCGAGTTCGGCCGTACTCCGCAGATCAACAAGGACGCCGGCCGCGACCACTGGTCCAACGCGATGAGCGTGCTCTTCGCCGGCGGCCAGGCCCCCGGCGGCCAGGCGATCGGCGCGACCGACAGCAAGGGTTTTGCCGCCATCGACCGCGTCCTCTCGCCCGAGAACTTCGTCTCCACGATCTACACGAAGCTCGGCCTCGACCCCGACAAGATGTATTACACGCACGAGGGCCGCCCGGTCCACCTGGTCAGCGACCCGACGCCGATCCGGGAGTTGATGGGATGAGGACAGCTGCAGGGTGGGACAAGCTCGCTGCGAGCGCCGGCCCACCGCGGCACCGAAGTGGTGGGCCGGCGCGAGCTGCGCTCGCTGGTTCCACCCTACTGCTTTGGTTCGCCCTATTGTCGCCTGCCTACTCCGCGCCGCCCAAGGTCACGGCGCTGTTTCCTGCCGGCGGCCAGCGCGGACAGACGGTCGAGGTCACGGCGAGCGGCGACTTCTCGACCTGGCCGGTGCAGGTCTGGGCCGATCGGCCGGGGCTGACGGCGACGGCCGAGAAGGACAAGGGCAAGCTGAAGGTCGAGATCGCCGCGGAGGCGGCAGCCGGCACGTACTGGCTGCGTCTCTGCAACGCGGATGGGGCCTCGGTCCTGCGGCCGTTCATTGTCGGCACACTCGCCGAGGTGCTGGAGAGCGAGACCAATGACTTGCCCGACAAGCCGCAGACGGTCGAGCCGCGGGTTGTTGTGAACGGCAAGCTGGCCAAAAGCGGCGACGTCGATGGCTACCGCCTGGAATTGAAGCAGGGCCAGACGCTGGTGGCTTCGCTCGTGGCGAACTCAACGCTCGGCGCGCCGATGGACGCGGCGCTGCAAATCTGCGAGCTCGTGGACAAGGCGAGCGCGAGGCGTGAGCCTCTCGATAATACTCGCGTCTCTGCCGCGGACAATCAGCGGGAAGCTGGCGCGTCCCGCTCGCCAGGCAAGGCCGAGGCGTTTGTCGTCGCCCAGAACCACGACTCCGCCGGCCTCGACCCGCTGCTCGCGTTCACCGCGCCGCGGGACGGGGCGTACCTGGTGCGGCTATTCGCCCTCCCGGCACAGCCCGACAGCAGCGTGCGGTTCGCGGGCGGCGACGACTATCTCTACCGGCTGACACTGACCACCGGGCCGTACATCGACCACGCCCTGCCGCTGGCCGCGGAGAATACGGAGACGCAGGTGCAGTTCGGCGGCTGGAATCTGGGTGAAGTCCGCTCCACGATCGTGCCGCCGCTTTCGGCCGAGCCCGACCCGCTGCCCGATGGCGGGCTGGCTTGGGCCTGGCATCCGAGCGCCGCCGGCGCCTTCCCGCTGCCCCGCCTCGCGAACACGATCGGCGGCCGGCTGGAAGGGCTGGGCGCCATTCACACGCACTCATTTCCCGGCTCGAAGGGCCAGAAGGTCCGCCTGCGAGCGGCCGCCAAATCGCTCGGATTTCCAACAGATCCGGTGATCGCCGTGCTCGACAGCGCGGGCAAAGTGCTGGCCGAGGCCGACGACAGCGGCCGCGACGAACGCGACGCCACGCTGGAGTTCACTCCGGATGCAGACGGCACTTACCAGGTGCAAATCCGCGACCTGGCTCGCCGCGGCGACGTGCGGATGGCCTATCGCCTGACCATCGAGCCGGTGCAGCCGGATTTTTCCCTGTCGCTGGCGGCCGACTCGTTCGTCCTGGAAAAAGACAAGCCGCTGGAGATTCCGGTGACAGTTGCCGCGCGAGACGGATTCCGCGATGCAGTCGAGGTTCGCGCCGTCGGCCTGCCGGCGGGAATCACGGCCGAACCGGTGAAGTTCGAGCCGACCGGCGACGCGCCCATGAGCAAGTCGGGCGGCGGCCGCCGCGGGAAGAGCAAAAGCGGTACGGCGCCCAGCGGCCCGACGGCGAAGCTGATTCTCAAAGCCGATCCGGCGACGGCCCAGGCGGGCGGTTTCGCCTTCCGCATCGAAGGCCGCACGAGCGGCGACTCGCCACTGATTCGCACTGCCCGCTTCCCGCTCAACCTGCCGCTGGCAGGCCAGCATCACGCGGCGTGGCTGACGGTGAAATAGCTATTTGGATGGCCTGTGCTGGGCGGCGAACTCTTCGTCGCCCGCCAGGCAACGATTCTTCTGGGCGAGCGCGATGCGGATGCGATCTACCGTCTCGCGGATCGGCCGCGAGAGGCGGTGGATGATCTCTGGCGGCGAGAACTGCTCCAGCTCGCCGACGGTCTCGGCCCGCAGAAACTCGAACACCTGCCGGGCTTCGTAATCGCCGTGGAAGAGCATGAACAGCTTCTCCTCCACGGTGACCGTGGGTCGGCCGAGCGAGACTTTCTTCTTCGGGGCCCGCTTCTTTGCCGGCGACTTCTTGGCGGGCTTCCTGGTCCCCTTGGTGGGCTTCTTTGCGGATTTCTTCTTGGGCATGATGCAGGCTCAGGCGGGGCAGGGAAAATCCGATTATAGTTCACACTCGGCCGGCGATCGCCTGTTCTCGTCAACTGCTCGCGGAGCTGCTTCATGGCCGACCCGCTCTATCCGCTCAAGTTCCAGCCGCTCTTCAAGCGCTACCTGTGGGGCGGCCGGCGATTGGGCTCGGTGCTGGGCAAGCCCATCGGCGAAGGCGGCGATTATGCCGAGAGTTGGGAAGTGGCCGATCATCCGCAGGGGCAGTCGGTCATCGCCAACGGGCCGCTCGCCGGCAAGCCCTTGCACGATCTCGTGGTGCAGCAGCCGGACGACATGTTCGGCCGGCACGCAGAGCAGTGCCAGCGGCTGGGCCGGTTTCCGCTGATCTTCAAATATCTCGACGCTCAGCAGGACCTCTCGGTGCAGGTGCATCCGGACGACGCAGCCGCGGCGCGGCTCTCGCCGCCCGACCTGGGCAAGACCGAGGCCTGGCTGATTCTTGACGCGCAGAGCGGCAGCCGCGTCTATGCCGGGCTGAAAATCGGCTTTGGACCGGAAGCGCTGCGCCGCGAAGTGGAACGGGGCCGCACGGAGTTGTGCCTGCACTCGTTCGAGGCCCGCCCGGGGCAGTGCCTGTTCCTCCCCGCGGGCACCGTGCACGCCCTCGGCGCAGGCTCACTCGTGGCGGAGATCCAACAGGCCAGCGATACCACGTACCGCCTGTTCGACTGGAATCGCACGGGACCGGATGGGCAGCCACGCCAGCTGCACGTCGAGGAAGCACTGGCCGCGATCGACTATTCGCGGCGCGCGGTCCTGCCAACGCCTCCGCAACGAACCGAGCGGCCGTTCGTCGAACGCCTGGTTGCGTGCGACAAGTTCGTTCTGGACCGCTGGACGCTTTCCGAAATGCACAAGCTAGGCGGAGACCGGCGGTTTCACATCCTGAGCGTGCTCGAGGGGGAAATGCTGCTCAGCGGCTCCGCGCCGCAGGTCGAGTCGGGCCGCCGGCTGGGTGCCAGCACTTCGGACGAGGTCTCACTGCTGTCGCTGATTCGCGGCCAGACGGTCCTCGTTCCGGCGTGTCTCGGCGAGATCACGGTGGCGGCCCGCGACGCGGCGGTGATGCTGGATGTGTATTTGCCTTAGGCGGGTGAGTGGTGAGAAGTGAGTGGCGATTCGAACCCGTTGCGCGTCGCGCTCGTAGTTGGATCGCCTCCGAGCATTACGGCGTGCTGGCGCGCTGGTGCTGTCAGATTCTCGCTTGAGCCGCGAATGGCGGCTCCGTATCATCCGGCCGCTGGGATTCGCCAATGAGACACTGCCGCTTCCTATTGCTGATGTTCGCCGCTGCGGCTGGCGGCTGCGCGGGCGGGCCGAATTACGACTTCTGGCATCCTGGCAACATCCACACCCAGCGGCTGCGGGCGGTCGTTCACGATCCGTACCCGGACCAGGACTTGGCTCCGGTGGTGATGGGCGGTCGGCCGCGGGATTATTCCGAGCCGCTGCCCGAGGCGGTTCGCAACCGGCTCTACACCGACAGCTTTTACGGGCGGCCGTAGGCTAGGCCGGCTTGCTCGCGCTGGCCGCGGGCTGGGGCGGGGCGGGCTTGGCAGGAGCGGCCTTTGGAGGCGCTGCTTTATCGGAAGCTCTCGTCTCCGTCGGCGCGGGCGCCATGAGGTCCTGGCTCTCGGCCGGCAGAGTGTCCTTGCCGGTGTGGATGAAGACGCAGTTGCGGCCGGCGGCCTTGGCGGCGTAGAGCGCGGTGTCGGTCCGCGTGAGGAAGGTCTTGGCGTCGTCGCCGTCGCCGACCATCGCCACGCCGGCGCTGATCGTGAGGCTGGTCTTCTGCTCGATCGCCTGACGCAGCCGCTCGGCAAATGTCGTGGCCCCCGGCAGCTCGGTGGCCGGCAGCACCACGACGAACTCCTCACCGCCGGAGCGGGTGACGATGTCGGTCTCGCGGGCCTGCTCGTCCAGGAGCGACGCAACCTGCTTGAGCAGTCGGTCGCCATGGGCGTGGCCGTGCGTCGCGTTGAACTGCTTGAAATTGTCGAGGTCGAAGACCGCCACCGAGAACAGCATCCCGTAGCGGCGGTGCATCGTCAGGTAGTTCTCCATCGCCTCGTCCAGGGCCTGCCGGTTGCAGAGGCCCGTCAGCGGATCGCACCGCTGGCCGCTGAAGACCATCAGCCGGCTGC
>DASRJB010000866.1:0-4558 GCA_035649715.1 Pirellulaceae bacterium | reverse complement strand
CGCATAGATGTCGCTGCGGGCGGTGACTTCGCGCCCAGCGAGCTGCTCGGGCGCTTGATAGGCGGGCGTGCCGTGGCGAATTTCGCCGGCGGGCAGCTTCTCGGCGGGCGCGGCCAGCCCGAAGTCGGTGATCCGCACTTGCCCGCGGCCGTCGAGCATGACGTTGGCCGGCTTGAGATCGCGATGTAGCAAGCCCCGGTCGTGGATCGCGCCCAGACCGAGACAGAGCTGCCGCGCGATCTCGACGCCGCGCTCTGCCGGCATCCGGCTGATCTGCTTGAGCAGCGCGCCCAGGTCGTGGCCGTCCACGTACTCCATGCTTATGAAATGCTGGCCGTCGGCTTCGCCCAGGTCGTACACGCGGCAGACGTTGGGATGGGCGACCTGACGGGCGTTCTTCACCTCACCGCGCAGCCGCTGCAAGCGGTCGATGTCGTGCGCCAGCGCCGGCGGCAGGAACTTGAGCGCCACCGACTGGCCGAGCGAAAGGTCGTCGGCGCGGAACACTTCGCCCATGCCGCCCTGGCCCAGCGCCGTGACGATGCGGAAACGCCCGGCCAGCACCGACCCCGCCGCGAAACGCTCGGCGCCGCTTCGGCCCGGTTCCCAAGGCGGGCGCAGGCTGGTGTACGACATCGTCGCCGCGACGCCTTCGCCGACTTTCGTGCCGCACTGCCCGCAATAGCGAGCCTGCGGCGCTAGTGCGGCATCGCAGGACGAGCAACGACCGTTGGAAGGCGCGGCGGTCACAAGAGATCGAACGACCCACGCTAGGATTAAGGTGTGGCGTTATTCTAGGCTCGGCCGATGGCCGCTTACTATCGTCAGCCGTGAAATACGAACCGCTGCTGCATGTCGTCCTCTATCAGCCGGAGATTCCGCCGAATACGGGCAACATCGGGCGGAGCTGCGTGGCGGTGGGCGCGAAGCTGTGGCTGATCAAGCCGCTGGGCTTTCGCATCGACGAGAAAGAGCTGCGGCGGGCCGGGCTCGACTACTGGCCGCACCTGGACTGGGAAGCGGTCGAAGATTGGGCGGGGCTGGCGGCGAAGCTCGCTGGGCCGCTGGCCGCCGGCCGAGCCTGGTTCTTCACCAAGACCGCCCCGCGGCTCTACACCGACGCCTCCTTTCAAAAAGGGGACCTGCTGGTTTTCGGCAACGAGTCGGGCGGCCTGCCGCCGGAGCTATTGGCCACTCACCGCGAGCGGACGCTGCGCCTGCCGATGCGGAAGCAGGTCCGCAGCCTGAACCTCTCGGCGACCGCGGCGGCGGCGATGTACGAGGCCGTGCGGCAGTTGGGCGTCGTGCCGGAGTAAATGCGGGAGCGCGGAGTGCGGAATTGATACTCTGTGCTCCATTCCGTATCCGAATTCCGCATTCACGACACCGCTTCGGGCCCGCGGACCGTGTCCGAAATGCGGACGACCTCCTCGACGGGCAGTACGAAAATCTTGCCGTCGCCGATCGCGCCGCTTTCGCCGGTACGGGCGACGCGCTCGATCGTCTCGACCGTCTTGTCCAAAAAGTCCTCGTTCACCGAAATCTCCAGGGCCACCTTCCGCAGCAGCTTCACGCTCGATTCGCGGCTGCGGCCGGCGGCCTGACCGCGCTGCTGGCCATAGCCCAGCGCGTCGCAGACCGTCATCCGATCCACGCCGATCCGAGCGAGAGCCTCCTGCACGGCCTTGAGCTTCGTCGGTTGGATGAAGGCGAGCACCATCCGCATCGCGGCGCTCCTGCGTAACGGGTCAGGCGGCCTTCTTCAGCGGCAGCGGCGGCTCTGCTTCCACGACGCGCGAGCGGGCAGCGCCGCGGAGCAGCGTCCAGGCTGTGGGCGCGACCACCAGGCCAATGCCCAGCAGCGTCCAGGGACTGAACGGCCGCCCGTCGATCGCGATCTCCAGCAGCATCGTGAAGCCGACTTGCGACAGGCCGACGACCGAGACCCGCGACGGCTTGCCCGCCGCAAAGGCCTTGGTGAGCAGCAACTGCCCGCAGGTCGCACAGACCCCGATGCCCAGCAGCGTCAGCCCCGTATTGAGCGTCAGGTCCAGGCCGCTGTGCCGCCGCGGGAAAACGAACAGCGCCCCCACGCAGCAGGCCAGGGCCACGCCCGAAAAGTGCGCGACGACCGACCGCGCGTCGAGTTCGCGCACCTGGTGCAGCCCGATCAGCGCGACCGCGCTGGTGAACGAGCTGACCAGCGCCGCCGCCACCGCCAGGTGGCCGCCGGGAATCTGCGGCGACTGGATCAGCACCACGCCGATCACGCCCATCGCCAGGGCCGGCCAGATGTCGAATGGCGGCCACTCGCCGAGGAGCGGCAGCGACAGCAGGGCGACCCAGATCGGGAACATGTTCGTCAGCGTGAGCACCTCCGACACGGGATAGTGCGTCATCGCATAGAAGCCGCAGACCAGGCTGATGCTGCCGGCAAGGCTCCGCATCCAGAGCTTCCGCGGCCGCAGCAGGACGAGCTTCGCGCCGCCGGCCTTCGCCAGCGTGGCGGCAAAGACCATCGCTAAACCGGCGCGGGCAATCGCGATCCACTGCCAATCGACGCGGTCCTTCAGGCGGGCCGTCAGGATCGACATCACGGCAAACGCCGCCGCTCCCAACAGCATCCACACATAGGGCAGCGCGGGATTCTTCGGGGCGGGCGGCTCGGGTGCTGGGCTGTGGGCGGGCATCGGTTCGGGCGGGCAAAGCCTAAGTGTACGCACGTAAGTCCGCGGAATGAAGACCGACGACACTTCGCCGGCGGCAAAGGTTCGCAGGGCCCGTTGGGACAGCGTTAGGGAGAGGGCCCGGCAGCATTGCAAATTGCAAAGTGAGAAATGCAAATTGCAAAGTGTCTTCTTCGTTCAATTTGCACTTTGCACTTTGCACTTTGCAATTTGCACTGTTCCAGCTAGGGATTCGCCGGCGTTTCGGCGGGCGCTGGCGCTGCTGGCGTCGCTGGCGAAGTGGGCGTCGCCGGCGACGTGGACGGGGGCGTACTGCCCGCCGGAGATGGGCTGCCGGCAGGCGCAGCGGTCGCCGGAGCGGTCCCCTCCGCCGGCGCAGCAGTCGTCGCGGGCGCGGGCGGCTCGGCCGTGGTCGTCGCCGCCACGTCCTCCGGCGGCAGCACGCGGTCCTCTTCGGTCGGATCGATGTTCAGCCACTTCTTCCGCAGGTCCTCGGGCACCGACTCGCGCCAGATCGCCAGCACCTCCTTGATGCTCATGTGCGGATTGCCGCGCTTGTTCTTTTCTTCGCCGCCCTGCGCCGGCTGCAGCGGCGACCAGAGCATGTCGATCTGGTTGCTGTCGCCGTAATACCGGCCGGCCTGAATCTCGCCCGCCTCGTTCGTGTCGAGGGAGTAGTGGAAATACATCAGCCGGTTGAAATCCTTCGGGCCCTTGTCCGTCTCCCGCGGCGTATTTACTGCGTACCGGATCGACATCTGCACTTCCGACTGCCGGTCCGAAAGTTTGTTGACCTTGGCCTTGTACGAGAAGATCGGGTAGTTGATGACGACTTCGCCGATTGCCGTCTCCATGCCGACGGGATGCGAGCCGCGGCCCAGCCAGTTGGTCAGCGTCAGGTGCAGCGTCCCCGCGTTGATCGCCGGATCGACGCCCCCCAGAAACTCCGACTCCGTGTACATATACATTTCCGCGAGCAGCCCCTTGATGTCCGCGGGCGTAAACGTCACGCCGTTGCGGACCACGTTGTGCTGCGGCTCCGCGTGGCGGATCGAGGCCGCCGTCCAGCCGTTGCAGTGGCCGTACCAGCCCGGCGTGCCGCCACGGCGAATGCGTCCGAAGAGCCCGCGCCTTTCGCCGCCTCCGCGATGCCCGCCGATGTCCTGCCGCTCGAACTCGGTGGCCAGCATCCGGCCGCCGTGGAATGCGCGGTCGTACTTGACGAGCGCGTTGATCGTGCCGCCGTTCTGATCCGGATAGTCGTGGCCCGAATACGGAACGCGGAAGTCGGGAACGCGGCCTTCCAGCGGCAGCTCCTCGAGCTTGATCACCAGGTCCTGGCCCCACCACTGCTTGAAGTTCTGCTGCTGATACTCCAGCTCGTCCTTCTTGATCGTGCCGTACGAGTTGTAGCGATTGGAGTACTGACCGAGCGAAGCCACAACAAGGGCTAGCGAAACGGCGGCGGGGGACATGGCAGAGATTCCTGGTGAGCCACTGAAGATGCAGCAATCATAGCCGACGAAAAAGCCCTCGGACGAAATGCCAATCCGAGGGCGCTCAAATTCGTCCGGCTGGAATCATACGGCAGGACCGAGCACCGCTCGCCCTACGCTCAGCAATTCCGTCAGGACCCAAACGGAACTCAAGTCCGCGCACGAGCAGCGGACTCGTCATACTTCTCTACGCACGCACTAGCCGCGATAGCGGCCGAACATGCCGACGCGGGCGGTCTTCACCGGAGCGACCGGCACGGGAGCAGCACCCTTCTGGACCGGCGACTGCACCTGGGCGACCGAGTGCTTCTGGATCGGGGCCTGCACCGGCTTCTGGACCGGGGCCATCGGGGCCTGCACCGCTGCGGGAGCCTG
>DASRJB010000865.1:0-4981 GCA_035649715.1 Pirellulaceae bacterium | reverse complement strand
GCGGATCGCCCGCGGGCTACGAGACGTCGGCGGCGGTGGTCGAGGCGGCCGGCGCGAACCTCGCACCGCCCTCGGATCCGGAATGGATCCAGGTCGGACAGGACCTGTCGATGGCGGCCCGCTGGAACAACGGATTGGAGGTCGCCACGAAAGACAAGGCATTTCGCATTCACGTCGGCGGGCGGTGGCAGCTCGACACGTCGTGGTTCAGCGCCGACCAGGCTGTGCAGCAGAACCTGCCGGGCAATGTGATGTATCACGACGGCATCGATTTTCGCCGGGCCCGCTTGCGGATCGACGGCACAATGTACGAAGTGATCGAGTTCGCTTGCGAGTACGACTTCGTCAACGGTCTGCGGGTTGGGCACCCGAACAACTCCGACTTCCTCGACCAGAACGTTCCCGCCCTCACCGACCTGTGGCTGCAGTACTCGCACACGCCGCTGGGCAATATTCGCATCGGCAATCAGAAGGAAGCGATCGGCTTTGAGCACATCGTGAGCAGCCGGTTTCTGCCGTTCATGGAACGGTCGTACAACCAGGACACGTTTTATGGCGGGGCGTTCAACGGCTTCATTCCGGGAGCGTCGATTAACGGCAACGTCTGGGAGGACCGGGCGAGCTATCACCTGGGCCTGTACAAGCCGACGAACAACGTTTTTGGCTTCAGCACCAACGACGGCGACTACTCGGTCACCGGGCGGCTGACGTGGCTGCCGATCTATGAGCAGGAAGGACGGCAGCTGTTGCACCTGGGCGCCTCGGTGCGGCAGGCGACCACCTACGACGACCGGCTGCGGTTCCGCACCCGCGACGCGATCCGGGCGGGCGTCGCGACACAGTGGCCCGTGCCCGCGGACATCACCGTCTTCGGCGACACCGTGCAGTGGTTCAACTTCGAGCTGGCCGCGGTGCAGGGGCCGTGGACCCTGCAGGCCGAGTGGCTGCTCTCCAACACGCACGACGCCCAGCGAGTCGGCGGCGGCCCGCTCGTGCAGGACCTGCTGTATCAGGGCGGCTACGTGCAGCTGCTCTGTTTCCTGACGGGGGAGAGCGACACCTACAGCCTGGAACGGATGGCTTTCGACCGGATGAAGCCGTTTGAAAACGCGTTCTGGCTGCGCGACGCGAACTGCGAGAGCATCTTCGGCCGCGGGGCGTGGCAAGTGGGCGCCCGCTACAACTTCCTCGACCTGAACGACCAGGGCATCAACGGCGGGCAACTGCACAACTTCACCGCCGGCCTGAACTGGTTCTGGAATCCCAACAGCAAGTGGCAGTTCAACTACTTCGCCACCTACCGCGACGTCAGCCAGGCCAGCGACGCGAACATCGCCGACGGCAGCGGCTGGATTCACGGCTGGGGGATGCGGTTCGCCCAGGATTTTTGACAACTCGTTTAACCCGGAGCCGGAGGCGACGGCGGCTGCATGAACGCGCCGGCGCAAATCGAAAAGGAGTCTCCCCATGAACGTACGCCGGTTGTTGGTCACGATCGTTCTTGCTGCCGGCGCTGCTGCCAGCGCCGCCGCGCAAGACAAGGTCGTCATCCCCGTCCCCTGCCCGCACGAGCAGATTGCGTATCACGACGTGGTTACGCACCGCTGCAAGCTCGTGCCCGACAAGAAGCAGATCAAGAAGACGGTGTATGAAGTGCAGGAGGTGCCCTTCTGCCTGCCGAAGCTGCCGCCGCTGTTGTCGCTGCTGCATCACGGCTGCTGCGACGAGTGCGTCGAGTGCGACTGCCCGCGCTACAAGCGCGTGCTCCTGAAAAAGGAGATCGTCTGCGAGGAGGTCTGCGTCATGAAGTGCGTAGTCGAGGAGGTCGTTGAGCGCGTTCCCTGCCGCGTCTGCCAGGGGCCCTGCCCGCAGTGCGCCGCGGCGGCGAAGTAACTCGGCCGCGGCGGGCGACTAGTGCTGCTTTGCGTCCGCCGACTCGTAGAGCCTGGCCAGCTCAACGAGAAGCGGCTCCAGGAGGCCAAAATACTCGGCTTCCGAGAGCTTCGCCTTCTTGAGGCGCAGCTCCGCCAGGTCGCGCTCCAGTTCGTCGCGGCGGGCGCGGGTGGCCGCGGGCAGCTTTTCCTCGTTCTGGCTGCGGACGAGGACGAGCTGCGCGGCGACCAGGCCGTCGGGCGCTGCGCCGCTCTTGGCACTCTTGACGGCCCGCACGCCCTGAAAGAATTCGACGGGCGTGCCGAGCTTGTCGCCGTTGTCGTCCAAGAGTGCGTGCTCCGTCGCCAGGCGGGCCTCGGTCTTGTAGAACTCGTTCACGCCGCCGGCGGCCATCAGGAAAGCTTCCAGGAGCGACGTCTGGTCGTCCTTGTCGAGATCAGCTTTGAGATCGGCGATCGCGGACGACAGATAATCGCCGAAACGGGCGAAGTTGTACTCGTGCCCGCTCTTGGTGGCGACGATCACGGTGCGGTTCGCTCCCGACAGCTCGTTCAAAAACGGGCCGCTGCCGGAAGTGCAGTTGATGATCGCCAGCGGCCGCTCGAGCGGCTTGAGCCAGCCGGCCAGGTCGGCGGGCGTGAGATCCGCGCCGCGGAGGTTGAACCGCGCCGTCTTGCCATCGAACGTGCCGTGGCCGATCAGCACCAGCCACGCGGCCTCGGTGGAGGGTGCTTTGGCCAGCTCTGCCAGCCGGTCCGAGAGGATCTCGCGGTCGCTCTTCGCGCCGCTTTCTGCCAGGCCGATCGAGGTCAGCTCCGCCCCGGCGGCCTTCGCCGCCGCCTCCCACCGCAGAGCCCACGTGCGGAACTGCTGCCCAAACTGCGCCTCGCCTTCGGCGCCGACGACGACGATCACTGCCGCTTTCGGTTCATCGGCACGGCAGACGGCGGGCACAGCCCACCCTACGCAGGCCAGCGTCACCCACACCAGACCAATCGGAAATCTGAAATCTGAAATCTGAAATCTCACGGCAATCCCCTCCACCGCCGCAGGCCCCACTCGCCCACCAGGCACACGATCGCGGCCAGGAACATCTGCCACTGATGCCACAGCGGGTAGGTCCAGCTCTCGACCTTGGGAATCTTCCGATTGGGCAAGCTGCTGACGAAGCCGTCCAGGCCGTCGGCGCTCACGATCTCGCCGCCCGTCTCCTTGGCCATCCGCTCCAAGAGCTGCCGGTTCACCGACAGCGTGCGGAACTCTTCCGTCTCGGGCTCGACCGACCAGCCCGTGGCCCGAGCGCCCACGTCGCTGCCGTCGGCGGCGGTCACCGAAATGCTCGCGCGGTACGCTCCGGCTTCGCGCGGCGCGAACGTGGCGACGTATTCACCGGGCGACTTCGCGCTGCTTTCGGCCACCAGGTCGATGCTCCGCTTGTCGGGCGTCTGCACCTTGATGGCGACCGTGGCGTTATCGAGCGGCGAGAACTGCTTGTCGCGGGCCCGCACGACAAGCTCGACGCCCGGCAACGCCGTGCCGCTGGACCGCCGCGTCTCGACCTCCACCGGCTGCGGCACGTCGGCCACCAGCCAGCGGACGGTTTGCCGCCAGGATTTGTCGAGATCGCTCTCCTTGTAATCCTCGCGGCGGATATTCCACCGCCACATATCCCCCACGAGCAGCGCCGCCGTGCGGCCGCGGCCGAACGGCTGCACCACCAAGGCCGGCCGCGCCGCGCCATCGGACGTCTCGACCTGCGACAGCACGGTCGCCCCCGGCTTGATCGCGTCGATCCGGTTGACCGTCTTGAAGGGCGGCATCGCCGCCAGCCGCTTCTCTTCGTCGCCCTCGTTGGCCCGTACGCGGACCCACGGCTGCAACCAGCCCTCGCGGGTCAGCTTGAGGCGGAAGCCGTCCGGCGGGCTGGCCCCAATGTTGCGGTCGAGATAGACCGGCAGCATTTCGCCGACGGGCGTCCGCTGATAGCCGCCTTCAGCGAAGGAATGCGGTCCGCCGAGCATCAACAGGCCGCCGCCCCGCTGGCTGACGAACTTCTGCAGCAGCGACAGCTGGTCCTGCGTGAAGAAGGCGGCCTCGACGTCGTCCAGGATCACCGCGTGATAGCGGTACAGGTCCTCGGCGTCCTTCGGGAAGCCGCCCTTGAGGTCCTGCTCTTCCTCTTTCGTCGGCGGCACGCGGAGCAGCACCGGCTGGTCGTACTGCTCGGCCGTGGGATCGGAATTGTTGCCGAAGCCGCGAAACAGCGGGTTGGTCCGCTCGCCCTGCCGGCCTTTGAAGGTGAACTTGGGCTCTTTCTTGGCGATGCGGATCAGGCCCATCAGGCGCATCTCGTCGTCCTCGGCGACGGCCCGGCTGAGGAATTTGAATTCCCAGTTGGGCCGGCCGGAGACGTACAGCACGTGGTAGGGCCCGCCGCCGCGATCGACGGTGGCCAGGCGGCGATTGTTCGCCAGCGTGGCCTCGGCGGTGCGGCCGGGCTTGCTGTCGTATCCTTGCTCACCCTCCAGAAACGCCTGCACCGTGTAGAAGCTGACGCCGGGCTTCTCGGGCTTGATGAGGAATCGCTGAGCCAGCGGCTCCGTGCCCGCCGGCGCGGCGAGCGTGCGGCGCTCGACCTCTTTGTTCTCTTCGTCGAGGACACGGATGACGATTTTCTGGCCGGCGACCGACTGGCCGTCGATCTCGGCCGTGATCGTGACCGGGGCGGCCTCGAAGTTGGTCTGGCTGATGCTGACGCGGGCCAGCGACAGATCGACCAGCTCGCCGCTCGCCGAGGGCAGCACCGGATAGACCGGCGGCAGGCGCGACCAGTCAAGATTGCCCGCCAGGTCCGTGGCATTGCCGTCGGTGAACAGCAGGATGCCGGCGATGGGCTGACCGCGGAAGCGTTCGGCCAGCGCGGTGAGTGAGCCCTGCATCGCGGAGGCCTGGCCATCGAGCGTCAGCTCCTCAAAGCCCTTGATCGGACGCAGCGTCGTGTCGAAGGCGTACCGCCGCAGGTCAAAGTCCTGAGCCACCCGCGTCAGCCAGGATGACTTTTCGGCCAGCCGCGCCTGAAACAATTGCC
>DASRJB010000864.1:0-5333 GCA_035649715.1 Pirellulaceae bacterium | reverse complement strand
TTCAGGAAGCAGTACGACGCGCAGTGCAGTGGAATGAGCCCCTTGCCGCCGGCGACATAGTCGAGCAGCGCCTGCTCCTGCTCGGGCGAGATCCGCGTGGTGTTGGCATAAATCACGAGGCCGGCGTACTTGCCGAGATTCTCGGCATCGATGTCGTCCATCTTGTCCGTGTAGGTCAGCTCGATGCCGCGCTCCTTCATCGCCGGCGCTAGCTGCCGGAACCGCGCCGCCGGCTGATGGTGGCCGGAATCGCCGAGAAAGAGCAGTTTCAAGGGCTCGGCAGAGTGCGCCGAGCAGGCGAGAGCCAACGACAAACCGAGCGCAGCGACCAGCGAGAGACGTTTCATGGCGGACCTGCGATGTACTGAATCGGTGAGGAGGGGCTACTTGGCGGCTGCGGCCTTTGCCGCAATTCCCGCATACGGATATTCGGAAACGGTCTCCCAAGCGATTTTCTGGAGGATGGCGTGCTGCTCGTCGCTCACGCCAGCCACGTCCATTTTCAAGCCCAGTGGATTGTGGCGGTAGATCGCGACGAAGTTACAGTACGAAGCTAGCGCCTGGACGTGGCCGCCGCCGTGGCCGATCGGGTCGGAGAACAGCTCGGACTGCTTCGCCACGCCCGGATACTTGCCGTCGACGATCAGGCTCCGCAGCTTCACCATCGCGTCGCCGACTGGCACGATGAACACGCACGTCTTGCCGTTCTGTCGGTTGAGGTCGTCGGCCTGCGCCTCCAGCTTCTTCCGCCAATCATCGACCGCCTTTTGCAAGTCGGCGATAGCCATGTTGTCGCGCTGGGCGTTCTCGCGAATCCGCTTCTCCGGCTCCGGCACGTCGAACGGGAACCACGAAGCCTGCACAAGCAGCCGGAGTTTCGGATTGTGCGCCAGGCCCAGCTCCGTGAATTTCGTGATCCCCTCGTCGGGAATCTGCACGTGGGCGGCCATCGTGAAGACATCGACTTCGCCGGTCATCAGGGCTTGCTTGGCCTTGTTCTGGTCGTCGGCCTTATCCCAGTGCTGGATCACTCGCGAGCCGCCGATGCCCTGCCGGCCGACTTCCAGGTGCCCTTCAATGCCGGCCGCCTTCACCAGCACGTTGACGTGCTGCGGGACAAACATGTGAAAGCTGTGACCGGTGTAGAAGATCTTCAGGCCGGCAGGCGGCCGGCTGGCCGGCGCTTGCGCCAACGCCGTGCTGCCGGCCAACAAGAAAATCAAAATCCAGCGCCGTACCAGGCACGATGCACTCCGCGCCGGGTACGAAGCCGTCGCTGGCAGCGTTCGCTCAGTCACCATCATTGCTCCTTGGCCACCGTTGGATCACTGTCCCTAAACAGGAGCGGCGCGAACTGATGCAAGCTCCGCCGCCAGGTCTGCCACTCATGCGCCGTGCCCTCCGACACGTAGAACGTGTTCGGGACACCCTTCTGCGCTAGTGCCTCGTGGTTGGCCTTGGCCGTTGCCGTATTTTCCTTGCTGCCATAGCTCACGAACAGCACCTTGACCTTCTGCTTGAAAGCGGCCGGATCGGCCAGTGCTGGATCGTCGGCGGCGATGCTGCCGCCGCTGAAGATGCCGATGTGCGAGAACTTATCGAGGTTCGCCAGCGCGATCTGCCGTGTCTGGAAGCCGCCCATGGAGAGCCCCGCCATGGCACGGTGCGGCTGATCGGAGAGCGTGCGGTAGTGGGCGTCGATGAAGGGGATCAGCTCCTCGGTAAGAATCGTCGCAAAGGCCGAGAAGTTGAACGCCGGACCGCCGCGGCCCCCAAAACCACCGCGGCCGCCAGGGCCCCCGGCAGCTCCGCCCGCACCGCCGCGGCCAGGAACCGCGCCCGGGCCGCCGGGCCCAGGCGGTCCACCGCGCCGCGCCCCGCCGCCGATGTTGCCGCCGTTATCCATCACGATGATAAACGGCCGCGCTTGGCCCGCGGCGATCAGGTTGTCCATGATCAGGTTCGTCCGCCCCTGGCTGCCCCAGCCCGTCTCGTCTTCGCCGGCGCCGTGCTGCAGGTAGAGCACCGGATAGCGAGTTTCGAGATTCTTGTCGTAGTCTGGCGGCGTATAGACGAAGCAGCGGCGGGTGGCGTTGGTGCTCTTGGAAAAGTACAGGGTCTCGCGGAGCTGACCGTGCGGAACGTTCTCCACGGCGTAAAAATCCTCGTCGTGAGCCGGGATTTCAATGGCGCTGCCCCAGCGATTGGCGCCATAGAAGAACTTGCTGCCGGGATCGGGAACGTCGGCGCCGTCGATGTTGATCCGGTAGTAGTGAAATCCTTCGTCCAAGGGCCGCGTGGTGCCGACCCAGGCGCCATCCTCGCCTTTGGTCAACGCGATTCCGCCCCATTCAGGCACGCGCACACTTTGGGCCTGCGGCGCGACGATGCGGAAGCGGGCCCGGCGCTGGGAATTCACCTGCGGGTATTGCCGGCCGTTCTGGTTGGAATGTGCAGGCTTAAAGTCTTCCGCAACGGGCTCGGCCTCTGCCGGGGCGGGCTGGGCTGCGGGCTGCGCGGGTGCTGGCTGGGCTGGCGCTGGCTTGGCTTCTTCGGCCGGCTTCGCAGCCGCTGCCGCTTGCCCTGGCTCGCGAAAGATCAACTGCGTGAAGTGATACAGGTCGCTCTTCCAGACTTTGAAGTCGTGCCGGCCGCCCGGAATGACGTTATACAGGTGCGGGACTTTCTTCTCGTCCAGCATCCCGTGAACGCCTTGGCTGATTCTGAGAAGGCCGTCGGCGTCGCCGCAGGCGACATACAGCAGCTTCAGCTTCTTGGCTGCCTCCGCGTGATCCTTGATGAGCTCGGTCGGCTGCCTTGTATTCGGGGCCGATGAAAATCCGCCGACCCAGGCGAACGTGTCCAGGTTGGCCAGACCGATGTTGAGCGCTTGCCCGCCGCCCATCGACAGTCCGGCAATGGCTCGGCCCTCGCGATCCGCCTTCACGGAGTAGTTGGCCTCGATGAAGGGAATGATGTCTTTGATGAGGTCGTTCTCGAAGGGCGTGCCCCACCCGCCGAATCCACCCCGCCGCCCGCCTGGGCCGCCGCGGCCTGGAGCCGCGCCGCCTGGAGCGGCGCCGCCTGGGGCCGCTTTGCCGGGAGCTGGCGCCGCAGCGCTGGCCGTGGCATTGCCGTTGGGGAAGATGACGATCAGGGGCTCGATTTTCTTGTCGGCGATCAGGTTGTCCAGGACGACGTGCGCCACGCCCCCCCGGGTCCATTCCTCCCGTTCGTTGCCGCCGATGCCGTGCAGCAGATACAACACGGGATACTTCTGGTCTTTGGAATAGCCGGGCGGCGTATAGACCTGCATCCAGCGTTTCACGCCGACGGTCCTGGAATCGTAATCGACGCGTTCCAGCTTGCCGGCCTGTGCGCCGTCGCGGCGGACGTCGAAACCCTCGGGCGGCGCGGAGAATTTTGGCGACTGATCTTCCTGTTTCTCTGCTGGCGGCTGGGCGAGTGCCGTCGCGGCCAGGCACATCAGCCAGGCTGACGTAACGAAGGATGCAATTGGTTTACTCATGTTTCGTCCCTTGTGCAGGCTGGATAGGTTTCCGCACGATCGCCGCGATCGCCAGGCCGGCCACGCCCCATTCGAGGACGGCGCAGTAAAACTCGTCGTGGATGAAGTCGTGCGGGAAGCGGTACCAGATGCCGTAGGAGGCGCTGAGCGAGAACCAGGCAAAGATGCCCATCGCCAGCACTGCCAGCCAGCGCTTGCCAAAACCCACGTCGGCAGCCGCAAGGGACAAGATCCAGGCGGCGAGCAGCGCGGCGATTGCGTTGGTGGCGAATTCCATCCCCAGCGTGGCGCCGCCCATCATTTCCTCGCCGGTCGGCGCGATCAGCAGAAAGCCCGCCGGGCCGGCTTTGAAGCGCTTTTGAACTTCTGCAAACTCCCGCTCCCGCTCCTTCGCGTCCTTGCTGGTCGGCTGTCCCGGAAACCCATACAGGCCGTGCCGCAGCTTTTGGCCTTTGACCTGCTCGACGAACGTCGCCTCGTCGGGGAGGTTCTCGATGGTGCGACCTTGCAAGCCAAGCGCGGCGTGGCTGAACGCGCCCGTCACAAAGACCAGCACGCCGCCCGCGATGCCGGCGATCAGGATGCGAATCCACATGGCTATGTCTTTCACCCAGCGAGGCAGGAGCCTCGCGGACGTGCGTTCCCAGGCGGAGCCTGGGAACGAGGATCAATCACTTGAGCGTAAACGCCGGCAGCTTGACGATCTTCCCGCCCTTCTCGGCCGACTGGTGGGCGCACAGGCCGACGCAGGTCCAATTCGCGGCCGTGGTCGCGTTGGGCCAGGGGTCGCGCTTTTTCACCAGGGCCGTGACCATCTCGTTCACCATGTGCGGGTGCGAGCCGCCATGGCCGCCGCCCTGAATGAACGAGAGGTGCTCCGCGTCGTGAATCTCCGCCGGCTGCGTGAACCGGCGGATCGGCTCGGGCAGCAAGTGGGCGAAATCCGTCACCTCGATCGCCGACGGAATCTCCGGCTCCGGCTGCTTCGCCGTGTGCAGCGTGTGCGGCTGATGCTCGACCAGCGTCCACTCAAAACTCCGCTTGGTGCCATAGACGTCGAAACTCTCGCGGTATTGCCGGGCCACGTCGTACAGGAACCGCCAGATGTGGGCCACCACGTCCGAGCCCTTGATCTTGATGTGGCAGCTCTCGACGGCATAGGCGTTGCCCGACTTCTTCGCGATGTCCTTTCGCACGGTGCCGCTGCCAAAACAGCTCACGTATTCGGCCGGCTTCTCCATCAACCCGAGGCACGGGCTGACCACGTGCGTCGCGTAGTGCATCGGGATCATCTTCTGCCAGTAGTCGGGCCAGCCGTCCATGTCCTGCGGGTGCGACGCGGCCAGATGCTGAATCTTGCCCAGCTCGCCTTTCTGATACATCTGCTTGATGAACAGGAACTCGCGGCTGTAGACCACCGTCTCGGCCATCATGTAGGTCAGGCCGGTGTCGGCCACGAGCTGGCAGATCTTGTCGCACTCCTTGATGGTCGTGGCCATGGGCACGGTACACATCACGTGCTTGCCGGCCTTGAGGGCCGCAATCGACATCCAGGCGTGGTCGGGGATCGGCGAGTTGATATGGACGAAATCGACCTGGGAATCGGCCAGCACGTCCTCGTATTCGGTGTACCGGGTCCCGATGCCAAACGTATCGCCTACCTTGTTGAGCTTGGCCTCGTTCCGCTGGCAGATCGCGTACATGTTGGCGCTGGGATGCGCCTGATAGATGGGAATGAACTCCGCCCCGAACCCCAGCCCGATGATCGCGACGTTGACTTGCTTGCCCGCAGCTCGTTTGGCCA
>DASRJB010000863.1:0-10912 GCA_035649715.1 Pirellulaceae bacterium | reverse complement strand
ATGCCGCCTTCGTCCATCAGGGCGTCCAACCGCTCGGCGGCGTTGTTCTTGCCCGTGGGATTCAAGTTGAAGAGCACGGCCTGGCTGATGGCATGCGCGCCGATAAAGCCGCGGTCGTATTCCGCGATCTTTCGCTTCTCGAGCGCTTCATCCGATTCGCCGTTCAGGCGCTCGATTTCGATCTTCAGGTATTGCGGGCAGGCTTCCAGGCAGCAGCCGCAGCTCATGCACTCGCTGAGCGGGTACATCGCCTCCTGAGCGGCTTGCGAAATCCGCGGTCCGGGCCCCTGGTCGTAATAACCGTCGGCGGGAATCCAGGCCTTGACCTCGGCGAGGGCACGGAACAGCCGCGAGCGATCGACCCACAAGTCGCGGATGACGGGGAACTTGGTCATGGGGGCGAGCTCGATCTCACCGGGCCGGTCGGCGAGCAGCCTATCGACGAGGGCCGAACAGGACTGGCGGACCTGGCCGTTGATCAACATCGTGCAAGCGCCGCAGACCTCTTCCAGGCAGTTGCAGTCCCAGGCGACGGGGGCGACTTTTTTGCCGTCGCTAGTCGTCGCCTTGGCGGCGATTCGCTGGAGCACGCTGATGACGTTCATCTCCGGCTCATAGGCGACGGTATGCCGCTCCCAATAGCTTGGCTGACCGGGGCCGTCTTGCCGCAGGATGCGGACCTCGAACGACGCCGGGCGGGAATCTTGGCCGCCGTCCGCGTGGTCGTGACCGTTGTGGGAATGGGAGGCCATTTCAGATTTCAGATTTCAAGATTTGGGATTGAGTTCCCTAGTGGACCGCGGCAACGGCCTTGGTTGGCTTCGCGCTTCCGTTCCCATCGCCATCGGCCGGTTGCTGGGCGGTCTGGCGTTCCTTCCAGACCCGCTCGATCTCGTCCGCGCCGACGAGGCCGTACAGCCGCGGGCGGGGCGGAATCAGCGAGGTATCGACGTCTTCGAAGGAAATCTCCACGTCGTCGCCGGACCACTGGGCGATCGTCGATTTGAGCCACTTGGTGTTGTTGGCCTCAAAGCGGTCGCACCACTCCTCGGCCTCGCGGCGGCGCTCGACGGGATTGGTCGATTTCAGCGGCTGAAAGGCGAACGCCGGCTTATAGTGCGCGCCGCGGCATTCGTCGCGGACCCGAGCGCCCTTGAGAATCGTGAGCGCCAGCGGGAACATGTCGAGCAGGGACTTGGTGAAGACGACGTTCTGGTTCGTCCAGTTGCCGCTGTCAGAGAGCGAGCACTTGCGGGCCCGGTCGTATAACTCGTGGACCTTCGCGATGCCGCTATCCAGCTGGTCGTTGCGGCGGACGACGGTGGCAACCTTGGTCATCACGTCGCCCAATTCCTGGTGAATCAGGTACGGGTTCTCACCGCCTCCCGACCGCTTCAGCAGCGCGTCGTGCCGCGACTGGTGCTGCTTGCGGGCCTGCTCGAACAAGCTGCTCGGCAGCTCGCTGGCCGCCTGCTTCTGCCCCTTGAGGAGCGCCTCGATCCCCGGGGCGACGATCAGCCCGCTGAAGATGCACGAGAGCAGCGAGTTCGCGCCTAGGCGATTGGCGCCGTGGAATTGATAGTCGCACTCGCCGATCGCGTACAGGTTCGGAATGTTGGTGACCTGGTTCTGCGGCGAGCCAATGGTCAGTCCGCCCTCGGTGCCCTTTTTGTAATCGACCCACAACCCGCCCATCGAATAGTGCACGGCGGGGAAGATCTTCATCGGCGTGGACCGCGGATCGACCCCCTGGAACTTTTCGTAGATCTCCAGAATGCCGCCCAGCTTGCGGTTGAGCTCCGCCCGGGGAATGTGCGTCAGGTCGAGATAGACGCATTGGCGGTCCTTCTCGACCGACAGCCCTTCGTTCACGCAGATGTCGAAGATCTCGCGGGTCGCGATGTCGCGCGGCACGAGGTTCTTGTATTTCGGATAGCGCTCTTCCAGGAAATAAAACCGCTCCTTCTCAGGAATCGTCAGCGGATCGCGCGGGTCTTGCGGCTTGCGCGGCACCCACACGCGGCCCCCTTCGCCGCGGGCCGATTCGCTCATCAAGCGGAGCTTGTCGGCGCCGGGAATCGCCGTCGGATGGACCTGGATGAACTCGCCGTTGGCGTACTTGGCCCCGACCTGGAAGCAGCGGCTGGCGGCGCTGCCGGTGCAGGCCATCGACATCGTCGAACGGCCATAGATCAGACCCGGGCCGCCGCTGCCGACGATCACCGCGTCGGCCGGAAAGGACCGGATCTCCATCGAAACCAGGTCCTGCGCGACCGCCCCGCGGCAGACGCCGCCGTCGTCGATGATCGGGCCCAGAAAATCCCAGAACTCGAACTTGCGGATCTTGCCCTCGGTCTCCCAGCGGCGGACCTGCTCGTCCAGGGCGTACAGGAGCTGCTGGCCGGTGGTCGCGCCGGCAAAGGCCGTCCGCTTGAAGAGCGTGCCGCCGAACCGTCGCCGATCGAGATAGCCCTCGGGCGTGCGGTTGAACGTCACTCCCAGCCGGTCCATCAGGTCGATGATCCGCGGCCCCCAATAGGCCATTTCCTTGACCGGCGGCTGATGCTGCAGGAAGTCGCCGCCGTAAACCGTGTCGTCGAAGTGCAGCCACTCGTCGTCGCCTTGCTGCCGCGTCAGGTCGTTGACGCTGTTGATGCCGCCTTGAGCGCAGACGCTGTGCGAGCGCTTGACGGGCACCAGGCTCATCAGATCGACATCGATCCCCAGTTCGGCCAGCTTCATCGCGGCCGCCAGCCCCGCCAGACCGCCGCCGACCATCAGAACGCGTTGCTTAGGCATATTGCTGTAGGGAACGCCCTCTGCGGCGTTCCCGGGCTAGGGCTGGGGGCTAGGGCTAGGGGCCGCGGCTTGTTGCGGCTTGGGGCTGGCTTTTCTGCGTTTGTGCTCGTTGGGCTCGATCTCTTTGGCGGCGACCTTGTGATCGTACATCGTGTCTTCGGCTTCCAGGGCCTTGTTCACATCGACCGCCATAAAGCCGCCCAGAGCTCCCAAAGCCACGACGCTCAAACCGAGACCGAACACAAGGCAGACCGCGTTGGCCCACCGCTGCGAGGCGGGCGTGACCCACAGGCCCCAGGTGATGCCGAACGTCCAGATGCCGTTGGCCAGGTGAAACACGCACGACAGCACGCCGATTGCGTAAAGAATCGGGACGATCCAGCTGATTCGCATGGCTTCCGCGCCGGTCGAGGCCGCGCTAAAGGGCTTGAACATCCCGCCATACAGGTAGTGGGCCACGCCGTCTTCCCACCACTTGGCGTGAATCCAGCCATGCATGTGGAACACGTGCCAGACGATGAACAAAAAGGCGATGATCCCGGTCGCCCGCTGCAGTGTGTAGCGGACGTTGTTCGTGTATTTGTACGTGCTGCTGTTGGGCAGGCCGCCGTTGATGATCAGCACGCCGAAAACGGCGTGGAACAGGATCGGGATGAAGATGAAGCCCCATTCGATCAGCAACAGGAGCGGGCCCAGGGCATGAATTGAATAGACGTTCCGCTGAAACGCGGCCGGGCTTTGCAGCACACTGGCATTCGTCAGCAGGTGGATGACCATGTACGCCCCCACGGGAATCAGCCCCGAGAGGGAATGCAGCCGGCGAAGCAGAAACTCGTGGCGGGCCAGGAAACCGGCAGATTTGGAAGGTGCAGCCGAGGAGGCCTCGTTCACGGCAATCCTTTCAGACGCAAGGGCAAGTCTGCCTTCAATTTACAGCCGATTCAGGGATTCTGGCAGACGGCATGGGCCTGGGAAGCGACAGCCCGCACCAGTATAGAAGTCCCGATTCGACTGACAACGGGACATCGGACGCTGCCGACGTTGCTATTTGCCGCCGACTGCCAGCCGCGCCCGCTCGGCAGCAAACAGCTGCCGCCCGATTTTTTCCCGGGCGTCCGGCGGCATGTAGAAACACACGCCGCCCGCTTCCGTGATGTACCTCACAGGCCGCGGGCGCTGCCTATTCCGGCTTGGCCAGGTCGATCAGGATCGGCGTCTTGCCATCGACTTCGCGTTTGATCTTGCTGAAGTTATACGTCAGCTTGCCTTCGAGCATATCCGAGACCGGGTTGGGATCGAGGTGCTCAATGCCGACGACATAGCGACCCGGGGGCACGTCCAAGACTTCAAAGGTCCCGTCCGGATTGCAGCGGCCGACCTTGGTCGTGAATTCCTGGTTGGGCGGCACATCGGGCTTCAGGGTTACCTGGATGAAGCCGTTGGGGCTCATCATCTTGACGGGCTGATTATTTCGCAACACCGTGCCCTTGGCCGTGACGTTGGGCGGCGGCCCGCAGCCCGCCAGCCAGGCAAGCGACAACATCGCGCAGACCGCCGCCTTCCGATAAATCGAGAATTGCATCGCAGCTCACTCACTGTTAGTCGAAATTGGGAATTACCTGGCCGTCGTTACGGCTGTTAAGCAGCCGCCAGGTGCTTTGCGCAACAGTATTCGGGATCGTCCGGACGCTGCCGTCGCCCAGGCAGACTTGAACGCCGCCGGGATGCAGGCTGCGGGCTTGCGCCTGCCAGTTGGGCCAGTTGTTGGGCAGGTTGTCGTTGGAACAGCCCATTCTGGTCGGGCCCATTCCGCTCCGGGCTGGTATCCCAGCCTTCATGCGGGTGTCGTTGCAGTTTTCGATGTCATCAGAGAACTCGTTGGCGTCGTTGGGTTGCGTGGCATCGCCGATCGCGTTGGCGCAGGTCAGACTGGCGCCGCCCACACCCATCGCCCAAGTTCCGCGGCGATCGACATCGTTCAACCCCACGCGAACCTCATTGAACAGAATGGTACTTGAGGAGCCGTCCTGCTGTGTCAACTCGGTCAATCGACAACCGTAGTTGACGCCGAATGGCCCTCCTACCAGGCTGTTTGGCGCACTTCCAGATTGAGCCCCGCCGTCGAAGGACAGACCCTCCATCGTAAAATGCAGCCAGCCGGCACCGGCATTTCCCGCGTAATTGCCGCGAGCCCAGTTGCCAAAGTTATTGCCATTGGGTGGGGTGAGATTCAGCGTGAACATCGCCCGGTGGTTCGGATCTGATGGGCAGCGAAATACGGTCAACCGCGTCGAGCGGATGGCTCGCCAACTCTGATCAGTTCCGTTGGTCAACTTGAAGTTGTTGATGCCTGTCGAGTTGAGTTCGTACAGATTTTTCTGTTCATAGAAAGGCAGCATGATCACGGCCCAATTCGGGCCGAAGCCGGGCGTCCGATAGGCGCTAATGTTCTGTTCCCGCGCAGCCCCGGTCAAAGCAGGATTGGCAATTTGCACGCCTTCCGGAAACCGGCCAAACACATCGGCGAAATTGTGCGCGGCCAACCCGAGCTGCTTGATGTTGTTTGTGCAGCTCGTTCGCCGCGCGGATTCCCGGGCGGCTTGCACGGCAGGCAGCAGCAACGCCACAAGTACGCCAATAATCGCAATGACAACCAGCAATTCCACCAGCGTGAAGCCGCGCAGACGCAGCTTCCGAGATTCCATGCGGAACATGGCCCGTCCCCCAAGGCGAGTGCAAGATGAGAATCGCGTGAAAACGACAAACTAGCGCTTGTCGCCTCTAAAGCGTGATTCTGGCAACCGTTGCGGGCGATGTCAAATCGAACCGGCCAGTTTTAATGCTCGCGGGCGGGAAAGACTCGCGCTAAGTCCGCCGGGCCGGAACTTCGAAGATCATCACCTTCCCGGTGGCCGTCACGATGGCGAATCGCTGGTGATCGTTCGTGGAAAGGACCGCCAGCGGCCGGGCCTGAGGCCCGTCGCTATCGGATACGAAGCGCAGCTTGCCCCCCTCGGTCGTGAAAACGCCGACCGAATCTTCGGTCGCCGCGGCAAGCCATCCGCCGCGGTTGAGGCCAACGGCCGGCTCCACGAGATCCGTCGCAAACGTGGTATGCGGCGCATCCGCCGTGTCGCCCCACAGGATCGCGCCACCCGCCTCGCAGCCCACCACGATCCGCGGCCGCGTGTGCGGGGCGGAGCCCGTGATGCTGACGATCGGCGAAGGCAGCTCGCACATCGTCTGCCGGATTCGCTTGTGGATCAGCCGCGGCCCGATCCCCAGGTAATGGTCCGCCGCCCGGCAGAAAAACGGCAGGGGCTCTCGCTGGATGTAGTCCAGATCGGGCAAATCCTCCAACTCGAAGCGGATTCCCTGCACGCCCGGCAGCGGCCGCTGGTTTTCGTAGGGCGTCAGCAGCAGGGCCAGCTCGGCGCCGCCTTCGCCTATCAGGCGGCCCACGAGCACCGTGTTACCCGGGCCATAGGTCAGCACGCGGGTGGACACGTCGCAGCCGGAATGCGGCGTGACGGCCACGGGGCGATGGAACTTGTCGGTCTCAGTCAGAGAGGCCAGCGAGCCGGGCACGCCCGGCGCGACATAGACGTACAGCGGCTCCGCGCCCCACGGATCGGCGGCAAGCAGGATCGGGCGCGAGCGCATCGCGGCGTTCCCCGCCGCAACCGGGACCGACAGATGTTGAATCGTGCCATCCCATTGGCCGCGGACGATCATCAGCCGCGATTCGTGCCAGCCCGCCGCGTAGAACTGATCGCCGATGCTGACGGCCGTCTTCCACTCCGCCGGGGGCAGGTGAAACCAGCTGGCGACGCGCAGCTCCGGGCGCTTGAGGCGTGAGCCGAGGCTCTGCCGCCGCCGCTCGGCATCGTCCGCCGAACGCTGCGCCAGGTAGCGGCCGCAGTCGCGTCCCAACAGCTTGTCGGCCGGCACGAGGCTTTGCAGCGCGTCGAGCAGGTTTTTCGTCTCCGCGGTCGCCGCTCGCGGCAGCCGCTCCGCCACCAGCCCGCGCGCCGCCTCGGCCGCCGCGTGGCCGACTTCCGGCTGCGGATATTTTCGCGCGGCCCGAGCCAGCACCGCCGCCAGCGATTGCAGCTGCTCCGTGCCGGTCAGCGGCTTTAGCGCAGTGACTTGCCGCCGAGCCTCGTCGTGCCGGCCGTGGCGGGCGAGAAGGTCGAACGAAGCGTCCAGGCAGGCGGCCGCCTGGGCCGATCGCGGCCAGCCGGTCAGGAGCGTGGCCTGCGCCTCGTCCGTGTGCTGCAGCTTGTGCTCCAGCAGGTTCGCCGCGCCCAGGTAATCGGAGGCGGTCAGACGCGCCGTGACCGCTCGGCGCAGCGCCTGCCGGGCGGCCTCGCGCTGGTCGAGCTTGTCGTACAGCTCCGCCACAATCTCCCACTGCGCGAGCTTCTCGTAGATCGCGATCGCCTCGGCAAACAGGCCGCCCTGTTGCAGGCACTTGGCGGCCGAGAGCGGCTGATTCAGCCGCTGCTCGTACAAGATCGCCGCCTCGCGAAAGTGCCCGCCGCTGGCCAATGTCGCCGCTGCGGAAGTCAAATCGCCCAGCAGCTCGGCAAAGATGTACGCCGCGCGGCGGTGCCGGCCCAGTGAAATCTCGCGATTAGCCAGCGCCCGATACTGCTCCAGCAGCTTGCGGCGATACTCGTCGGAGAGGGTCCAGAAATCTGCCGAAGAGCCGCCGCCCAGGCGGGCCAGGCTGAAATCGACGTTTCGCTCGGTCAGGCTCGCCCCCGGCCGCGACAGGCCGCGATAAGCCTCGCCGCCGAATGGAATGGCGAATCGCAGGCCCAGGTCGGGGGTGTCCTTGAGCATATTCAGCAGCCGCTCGATCTGCCGATTGCGGAGCCGGTCGAGGTTGCTGGCCGCAGCCTGCTGCTGGGCCTTGGCCCATTCCGCCAAGCGCGACAGCCAGTTCGAGCCGCCCGCGCCAGACGCCTGAGACTGCCGCGACTGGGCCGCGGTGGAACCGGTCGGCTGCCCGGCGCCGGTGAGTGCGCCCGCCAGGCTCTGCATACCCGCGGCCATCGCCGAGGCGGCCGCGCCCATCGCCCCGGCTGCTGCAGCGGCCGCCGTCAAGCCGGCCTGGGCCACGGCCTGTCCAATCGCGCCGCCGATCGGCTCGCCGGGCTGCGCCGGCAGTTTGCCGCCGGCCATCGGGTCGGTGGCGATGCCGTCGCGAGCGGCCTCCAGCAGGTCTTCCAGCGTCGGCCGCTGCGTCGGCTCGATCGACAGCAATCGCTGGTTGAATGCCACACCGGACTGTGCGGCGTCCCACGAGATTCCGGTCGGCTTGGGCGGCGCAAGCAGGTTGGCGATTCGCTGCACGGCGGCGGGCTCATAACGGGCCAGACCGTGGCGCGGATGCCAGACGTAGTGCGCGCCATCGGGCGATAGCAAACGCGCCAGCTCGCGCTCCGTCACCGGCGGCTCGATGGCGGCTTCGACGGGCAAGAGGACCTGCTCCGCCGCCCGGCCGTAGGCTTGCGCCGCGCCGGCAATCGGCGGCACCGGCTTGGGAAACCAGACCAAGAGACCGTCTGCCAGCGGCAGCAGTCTGGCCTCGGCCAGCGGCACGTTCCAGGCGGTCAGCTCGGCCAGCCAGGCCGCAACGTCGCCGCCGGGAATGAGCCAGGCGGCGGCCGTGCGCTGCGGCGCTGGGCAATAGCGAAGCTGGAGCGTGACGTTCATGCCAGTTGGCGGATGAATCGCTGGATGACGGATGCGTACACCTCGTTGACCGTGGCGACCACGCCGCGATCGATCCAATACGTCGCGCCGAACGACTGCCCATCCGAGAGCCAGCCGGCCATCGGCCCGTCGCACAGCACGAGTGTGATTTCGGGCAGGCTCTGGTCGGAGCTGCGCAGGTGCAACAGGCCGCGGCCGTCGAGCCAGGCGACGCTGCCGCCCTGCCACTGGGCTCGTTCCAAGGACCAGCCGCCCGACCAGGACTCGACCGGCTGGAATGCCGCCTTGTTGTCCAGCGTCAGGTCGCGGCCGCCCGGAAGCGGTTGCGCCGCGAATCGCAACTGCCCCTGGCCGACGTGGTGCAGAATCGGCCAGGCCTGCCCGCGCCGCGACAGCAGCGCCAGCCCGCCGCCATACAACCCAATCGCCCGGAATTTGGAGTGCGTTACGCGCGGCCGCGTGATCGCCAGCATCGGGTCTTCCAGGACGCTGGGATCGTCGCGCACGACGGTCACGCGGCGCCGTGTTGGCGCGGAATCCAGCAGCAATTGATTCACTCGCGTGGCCTGGCCTGGTGCATCGCAGAATCCACGGACGAGGAACCGCTGACCGTCGCGCGAGATGGCCGTCAGCGTCAGCGGCGTGCGCGTGCCCGCGGGTAATTGTCGCCGGAACGAGTGCCGCTCCATGCCCGTGGCCAGGTCGATGAGCCGGCCGTGCGCGGTCACTCCCACGGGCCCTTCCACGCCCACGCAGTCCGAGACAACGAGCAGCGGTTCCGGCTCGCCGACCGGCTCGCGGTAGACCAGCTCCGGATGGATGCTCAAGTCGCCGCGGTCCGCATGATAGGACAGCGCCCGCCACTCACGTCCCACTGCGTTGGGGCCCAGGGACGGGCCGAAGCCCACGCTGAAGAACCGGCCCCGCCGCTGCGGCAAATGCAGAGAGCGGCAGGCCAGCAGTTCTCCGTCGCGCCACGACATCGCTTCCATCAGGTTGTTGTGAATAACCAGTGCCGCGCCTGGCAGGCCAATGACCTCCTGCGGGTGCTCGCCGGTCAGTTGCAACTGGACAGCGTTAGCCTTGCCGCTGCGGTCCAGGGTCACGGCCCACAGGCCGCGGCGGCCGCGCTTGCCGATGACCAGCCGCACGCGCTGCTCGTGATCCCAAAGCGAATCGCACCAGAGCAAGGTCCCCGCGGCCGCGAGCCCGCTGGCCACCTGCCGCGCTCCACGCTCCACGTCGTCCCAGAGCAGCAGCCGGCCGTCGCGCGTGTAGCTGATGACGGTCTGCGGATGCACCAGCCAGGAGCGGGCGACATCGACCTGGCACGAAAACCGCAGCGGCGGCTCGGGCTCCTGGAGAAATGCCGGCAGATCTCCGCGCGCTGGGTCCAGCAGCTTTTGCGACTTGGGCCGCGGCTTCAGGACCTCATCCAAGTCGAATTTCGCCCGGCAGATGACCTTGCTGCCTCGGAGGCCCTTCTGGGCCAGCTCGAAACGCCCGTCGCGGCTGACCGACGCTAGAAACAGCCCGGAGACTTCCGCCGCCCGCAGCTCGCGATGGAAGTCGGCGTCGGCGAGCGTATCGTCGGTCGTAACGACGATCAGGTCCGACTCCATTTCGGGGTCGTCCGACTCGGCCCGGCTGAGCGACGCCACGGAAGCAGCCGGATGCAGCCGATGGTCGAGCGCCGCCAGGTGTTGTTTCAATCCGTCGGCCGAGTTCAGATCGACAGGCGCCGCGGCCCCGTCGGCCGCGCGGAACGCTTCGACGCGGATCGCAGCGTCGGTCTTGGCCGCCACGGCCAGTCCGACGGCAGCGACGAAAATCCGCGGCACGCCCCACGTTCGCAGTCCCGCGTCGAGCAGCAGCCGCCGCTGCCGGGGCGGAGTCTTCGGCGGCGACTCGCGGCGCAAGTACAGGGCCTCGTTCATCGCCACGCGGACAGCCAAGGTCAAGTCGTCGCTGGCCAGCTCGCTAAGCAGCAGCCGGTCGAGCGAGCCGCGGTTGGCGATGTCGCTCACGCCGCCGATGGGCAGCTCGTCGGGATCCGAGAGCGCCCGCGGCAGCTGCACCGCGGCCAGCAGCAGGTGCGCGAGCCGCGCGACTGCGCCCAACTCCGGATCGTCCTGGAGCGTGGCGATCAAGTCGCGGGCCGAAGAAGGGGGAGGCGGCTCGAGCGGGGCCGGCGTCGGCGCTTCGTCCAGCCCGGTTTGCAGCTTCAGATCGAGCTTGTCGAAATCGACGCGGGCCAGGCCCCAGCGGAGGCAGCCCAAGGCGTGCAGCAGGTCGTCGAGGGCCGACTCGGGCTTCCAGTCGCGCTCGGTGTCGGTCAGGCCGTCGCGAAAATGCCTGGCGAGGGCTGCCGATTTCTCGGGCGGATGAC
>DASRJB010000862.1:0-6458 GCA_035649715.1 Pirellulaceae bacterium | reverse complement strand
GACTTCGCTGGAAACGCCCATCGCGGCTAAGGTCGGCGACATCGCCGGCGTCTGGCTGTGGCAGGCGGAGCCGGTCGAGGCGCACAGCTCCGGAATGCGGGCGAGCAGCTCGTGGCCGGTTGCCCGCGGGAAGCTGATCGAGAGCGTGTTTGGCAGCCGCGGGGCCGACTCGCTGTGAACAGTCAGTTTTTCGCCGGCGCCCTCGCGGAGCAATGCGAGCAGCCGGTCGCGCAGGGAAAGGAGCCGTTCCTGCGAAGCGTCGAGGCTTTTGCCCGCCAGAGCGGCCGCTGCGCCGAGGGCCGCGATATAGGCGACATTCTCGGTGCCGGCCCGCAGGCCCGCCTCGTGGCCCGCTCCGTGCAAGGCGGGCTCCAGGGCGACCCCCTGCCGCACGTAGAGCGCACCGACCCCCTTGGGAGCATACATCTTGTGGCCGGCGATCGTCAGCAGATCGACACCCAGCTCATCGACTTGCACGCGGATCTTGCCGACCGCCTGGGACGCGTCGGTGTGCAGCGGCACGTGCTCGGCGTGGCAGAGGTCGCCGATTTGCTTCAGCGGCTGGATCGCCCCGGTCTCGTTGTTGGCCAGCATGACGCTGACCAGCAGCGTGTCGGGACGCAGGGCCCGCGCGATCGCTTCCGGCTGCACGACGCCCTGGCTGGTCACGGGCACGACCGTCACGTCGTAGCCCAGCCGCTCCAGAAAGCGGGCCGGCTGAACCACGCTGGGGTGCTCGACCGCCGTGATGACCAGGTGCCCGCCGGCGCTCGTGCCGCGGCTGAAGGCAACCCCTTTGAGGGCCAGGTTGTTGCTTTCGGTGCCCCCGCCGGTGAAGACGACCTCGTCGGGGCCAGTGCCCAGCAGACTGGCCACGTGCCCGCGGGCGTCCTCGAGCGCTTCGTGCGCGGCGCGGCCCAAGGCGTGGCTGCTGGAAGGATTGCCAAAATGCTCGGCCAGGAAGGGCAGCAGCGTCTGCTGCACGCTGGGCGCGATCGGAGTGGTCGCGTTGTAGTCGAGATAGAGATGCCGCATGCCGGGGCCTCGAAACCGACGGACGATTGCTCGTTCGCACAGCTTACGAGGCCCAGGCGGCATGTGCCAGCGAGGCGAGTGGGCGGTTCGCCTCTCTGGAGAACGCGAGAAGGGATCCGTTCCTGGTTGGTTGGAGGATCGATTACGGCGGCTCGGCCATCATCTCGGCGGTGGTCTTGACGTTCAGGTGCGTGATCGCCTCGGCCAGGTCCGCGAGCTCGCCGAGCGTGGCGTTGCGCACGACGCCCAGTCCGCCGATGATTCCGATCACGATGACGGTGACGAGGAGAATCCACTCCAACGTCAAGACACCGCGCCGGCGCGGGCGGGACTGCTGTCGAGATTTCGAGAACCAGGCCATGCGATACCGCTCCTGAATGGACCAGACGCCGATGGGCACAACCACATCGACCATCCGGTCAATGCACAGCCCGTACCAAACGGGTGGTAGCTCGGCCCGCAGCCGTACGATGCCACGGCAACGCCTTGCAGGGCAAAGGTTTGAATCGACGCGGCGAATTTGGGCCCGCCGCAGGTGCAGCCGCGGCATGTTTCGCCGCCGATACCCGGATGTTTACGAACCGCGACGGTGATTAGTCGCAGAAACGCGTTGGTGAACGAACGGTTGTACCGGTCGCAGCGGTTACTCAGTCAGTGGTCAGTGCGTGGCGATGCCAACTGACTACTGACAACTGACAACTTCCGCAGGTAATACTCCGCCGCCATTCGATTGACGGCCGAATTCAAATAGATCGGCACGTTGAAGACGAGCGAGGGCTTTCCGGTCGATTCAGCCACGTGCCAGTAAGACGCCGGCCAGTAGAGCATGTCGCCCGCGCCGCCCTCGAGCACGATTGCCTGGTCGCGGTAGGGCTCGCAGTTCACGTCGTCGAGGAATACGTTCTTCTTCGGCCCGGCGCAGCGCAGGTCGCGGCGGCAGGCAAAGACCTCGCAGGGCCAGACCAGCATCCGTTTGCGGCCGCTGACGATGTAGCTGAAATTGCTGGCCGAATCGCGGTGCACGCCGAACGCGGTTTTGAGGGTGTTGCTGAGGAAGATGTCGGCCCCGAGCCAGCCCGCGTCCTGGCCGATCAGCTTGATCAGCCCGCGGGTGAACGCCTTCACGCGCTTCAGGTGTTCGCGCGATTCGCGGCGGACGCTGTTGGTGACCAGCGAAAACCGCCGGCCACCGAGCTGATCAGTGACCCGCGCCTGGTACGCGGCAATGTCGCGGTCGGCCGCCGCGGGCAGCAGCCGGCCGATGTCCGATTTGAGCAGGCCGTTTTCCACGTACAGATCGATGTCGGCCTCGCCCCCCGCGCGAAACCGCTCGGCCAGGCCCAGGAAGATCGCCAAGGCCTCCGCCTCAGTCATCAGCGGCTGCTCGGCCTGGTAACGCAACGTGGTGGCGCCCCGCTCCCAGAACCGCTCCACGAAATCCGACCAGAAATCGGCCGGCGGAGTGAACGGGGCGTCCTTACGGCGAATAGCGATTGGCGACGGCATGACAACTCCTCGACAGCTGAGGGCAGGCAAACGAACAGAAGATAACGAAGGAAACGAAGAGGGCATGTGGGTCGCTTCGTTGCCTTCGTTTCCTTCTGTTCGAATTCCTTATTCCGGTTTCTGCAGGCCCCGGAAGATTTTGTAGCCCAGCGGGTTGCGGCCAGCGGTGAATTCACCTTCGCTGGACTCGGCCAGGGCGACCAGCGCGGTCTGGAACTTGGCGTCGATGTCGTCGGCAAAATGCACCAGGAGTGCCTCGGGCGTCATCGGCGGCTTGGGCGCGCCCCACTCGGGCAGCCGCTGGTGCGAGACGATGATGTGCTCCAGGCGGAGCAGCGTTTCCGGATCGAGAGCGTGCCGCTGTGCCGCCTCGCGAACCAGATCCCGCCCCAGCAGCACGTGGCCGATCAGCTCGCCCGCGGCCGTATATTCCGCGCCGAGCGTCGTCATCGCGATCTCCTGGACCTTGCCGATGTCGTGCAGAATTGCCCCGGCCACGACGAGGTCCCGCGACAGCGGCGGCTGCATTTCGGGATAGTCGCGGCCGTACTTGTCGGCCAGGAAGATCGCATTGCGAACGACGCTGAGCACGTGCTCCAGGAATCCGCCCGCGAAGGCGTGATGGTTCCGCCGGGCGGCGGCCAGCGGCAGCAGCGTCTCGCGATGCGCCGCGAGCAGCCCGACCGTCAACTCGCGGAGCGGCTCGCTGCGGATTTCTGATTGGGCCAGCTGCACGAGCTCGGCGAACATCTGGGCCGAGTCGTACTTGCTCCGCGGCATGAGCCGCGATTCGTCGAAGCCGTCGGCCTGGTCCTGCGGCGTCGCCGGGCGGATTTTGCGGATTTCCAGCTGCGGGCCATATTTCGTTTCGCCATAGGCCGCCCGCAACTTATAGCAGGTGCCGACCTGCCAGTGGTCGCGGCAGGCGTCGAAATGAGCCGAGTCGTGCCAGATCGGAAACGAGACTTGCCGCCCGCAATCGCGAAAGGTCACCCGCCAGAACGGCTTGCCGTCGCGCGTCGTGCCTTCCGACTTCGCGGCCAAAAGCGCGAACGTGTCGGCCTCCTGCCCATCCAGCAGCTGCGAGAGCGGAACAATCGAAACGGCACGCCCCGTCATATCGTCGTATTGGGCAGGGAGACCGCGCGGAGTGACAGCATCGGTTGTGGGGATCATGCCTTGGGCCCGCCGGCCTGTAAAGAGGCGGTGAAGGACGCCGCCAATCGCTTGGATTTCCAGCCGCGTCCGGTCATATTGGAATTGAGCAGCCCGCGTTAACGATTCGCACTCGCTCGCTTCCGCGGGCCGTGCCAGGTCGATATGCCTGACCACTTCGATCCGTACTACACCTGGCTCGGCATCCCGCCCGACGAGCAGCCCGCCGACCACTATCGGCTGCTGGGGGTGCGGCCGTTCGAGTCGAACGACGAGGTGATCGTCAACGCCGGCGATCAGCGGATGGCCTACCTCCGCACGCTACAGGTCGGCAAACGGTCCAAAGAGTCGCAGGCGCTGCTCAACGAAATCTCGGCCGCCCAGGGCTGCCTGCTCGACCCCAAAAGGAAGCAAGCCTACGACGCCGAATTGCGGCGCAAGCGGGGCCCGCAGCGCCCGGCGGCAGATTCGACTCCCGTCGTGCCTGTCGAAGCTCGGCGACAGGCCCGGCCAATCGCCGCGCCGCTGCACGCCACTCCCGCGCCGGTCACGCCGCTGCAGCCTGTGATCGTTCAGCCCGCCCAGCCGGCTCAGCCAGTTGTTATCAGCCCAGAGCCGCGGCCGCTGGTCGATACCTCGGCGGGGCCGGTGGTCACGCGGCGGCCCGCGAGCGTGCCCAAGAGCAGTTCGCCGATTTCGCTGCCCATTCTGATCGGCGTGGGCGCTGCGGCGGCGGGCCTGGTGGTCTTTCTGGTCGTGGTGGTCTGGGCGGCGACGCGCCCCGCGCCACGACCCGTGTTCGTCTCTCCTGCCCCGCGCACCAACTCGCCCGCGCCGTCGCCGGCTCCCGCGCCAAGTCCACCGCAAATCACGAAAACGCCACCGGAGACGCCCAGCCCCTCGCCATCACCAGCGCCCGCGCCGAACGTTGCCGCGGGCACCGGCCTGCCGCTAGGCCCCGAAGTCATCCTGAATACCCTGCCGCTGTCAGCGCCGAGCGACTTGCGAATCGCCCTGCATCCCAAGGGGCCGGCGGTTTATCAGTTCGCGCCGGCAGCGTCCGAATTGACCCGCGTGGACTTCTCTCGAGCCAGTCCGCCCAGCAAGATCACCGCCGTTCACGGCTTTGCCTTGTCCGACGACGGCAGTCGCGTCGCGATGTACAGCGACAACCGCCTCCACGTCCGCGCGCCTGACAACAAGATGGCCCTCGTGGCCAGGGCGACCGCGGGCGGACGCGTGAAGTCGATCGCCTTGAATGCCGACAAACGATTGTTGGCAGCCGCGGTCGATGGGGACCAGCCGCTGCTCGTGGTGGAACTCGCCAGCGGCAACAGCCGACCAGAGTTCACCACGAAACTGACCAGCGTCGATTGGGTCGGCATTCAGGGGGACCACTTGTGCTGCTGGTCGCCCAGCGGCGAGGGGGAGATCATTTCGCTGCGCGATCCGTCTCAGCGGCGGCCGCTGGCCGACCGGACGGAATTCGCCCCGGCGGGATTCACGGCGCAGTTCGGCCTGATGACGTTCAACCGCGTCCACCCCGCCCACGTCAGCTTCTTCTACGTGCGGCCGGAAACGGGCCAGCGGTGGGCCGAGTTTCACGTGGACGAGTTCGCCGATCGGGCTCAGCTCTTGGCCATGTCGCCCCAGGGGGACGCGGTCGTCGTCAACCATCCGGGCCGCGGCCTGGCCGTCGTGCAACTGCCGAGCAAACGGGTGCTCACGCGTATCGACTGGCCGGGCGGCCAATTTCACGCCGCCGCGCTCACCGATAAGGATGGCCTGTTGGCCGTCAACGGGGCTCAGAACCGGCTGCTCCTGCTGACGATGAAGAAGCTCCTGGAGCGGCCGCAGTGGCAGATGCCGGCAACTCCGATGGCCGGCGCGCGCGAGCCCGCCGACGGCAATCCAGCGCCTCCTGCCGATAACAGTGCGCCGTCCGCCGGCAGCAGTCCAATGCCGCCCGCCCAGGAAAATTCTTCCGCAACGGTGGACCCCAAGGAGGCCCTGGCCGCCCTGCAGGCCGCCGGCGTGCGACTGCCGTCGCAAGTCAACGCGGCCATGTCGGTGCGGACGATGGGGACGAGTTTCGGCCCCCAGCACGCGCCGCTGCTCGCCAGCCTGCCGCGGCTAGCCACCCTGGACCTGAACCAGCAGCAGGCCTGCGGCGAAGTACTGCAAGCCCTGCCCAGCTTGCCCGCGCTGCGGATGCTGATTCTCGACAACACCCTGGTGAGCGACGGCGACCTGGTGCACCTGGCAAAGTTTCCGGGCCTGCATCGCCTTTCGCTCGTGCGGACCCGCCTGGCCGGACCAGGACTCGAGAATCTCCGCCATCTGCCGGAGCTGAAATCGCTGTCGATCCCGCCGGAGCTGCCGCGCGACGTCGTGTCGCTGATCTGCCTGGCCAAGGAATTGGACCATTGCAGCGTCTGGCCGCGCGGCATGACCGACGCCGACCTGGAGTATGTCGCCGGCCTGCAAAACATGCGCACGCTGGATTTGCCGTACGCCAATCTTCAGGGACCGGGCCTGGCCCATTTGCAGAAGCTGCCCAATCTGGAGGCCCTGCTGGTGCCCTCACGATCGCCTCCCGAAGTGATCCGGCAGACCGCCAATCTAAACCTGAAGCATATGACCTTTCCATTGGGCGTGGGGGCGGCCGACGTCGCCCTCTTCGCCCGCATGCCGCGGCTCCGTTCGATTAATGCGCCGTCGGACTTCACCGACCAGCACCTGCAGGCGCTGGCCAATTTTCC
>DASRJB010000861.1:0-2272 GCA_035649715.1 Pirellulaceae bacterium | reverse complement strand
TCCGGGCCAGCGAGCGTGCGGCCGTCGTCGGCGACCTTCAGGCGGCGGTCTTCGATCGTGAGGAACTGGTCGCTCGTCGCAGCCGCGACGGCCACCGCGTCGAACAGCGACTGGTCCGGCTGCTCGCAGAGCTCCATCAGGTTTGCCAGTTGAAACGCCAGCGGAGTGCCGGCTGCAAACAAGCGTCGTTCCTGCTCCGGCGCGAATTTGACGCCCGCGGTTGCATCCAGCGGAACAACGAGCGTGGGCACGCCGGCCGCGAATACCGCCTGAGCCGCGGCGACGTCCTGCTTGATGTTCCATTCGCTGACGGCGGGCGGCTGGGCGTTGTAGCCGACCTCGAGCGCGCCGCCCATGACGACCAGACGCTTGAGCAGCGACTTCGCATCGGGATGCTCGCGGAAGAGCTGCGCGACGTTGGTCAGCGGGCCCAGGGCCACGACGGTGACTTCGCGCGGGGCGGCCTTCAGCTTCTCGTAGAGCAACTCGACCGCCGGCGTGGCCGCGGGTTTGTTGGTGCGGCTCCAAACGACGGCCGGATGACGGCGATACTGAATCTGCCAGTCGATTGGCCCCTTCGGCTGCTCGCCGCGGCCGAAGGCCACGGGCACATTGGTGCGGCCGGCGTGCGTCAGCAGGCGGCAAACGATCCAGGCCCGGTCCTCGGCCGCTTCGCCGACCGTGGTAACGCCTAGCAGCTCCACCTCGGGACTGCTCAGCGTCAGGCCCAGGGCAAAGGCGTCGTCGATCGCGCCGCCGATGTCGGTGTCGATCAGGATCGGCGCTGCCGCTCTTTCCTGTCCATACGCGATGCAGGGAGCAAAGAGGAAGACAACCACAAGGCAGCGCAGCATGAGTAGGCCTCCAGCGCGCACGATACACCTTCGCCACTGCGCGAAGCAAGGATTACCGGGCCGGCTCTTGGCAATCCACGATCAGGGCGACCGCCTCGCCGCCGCCGAGGCAGAGAGCGGCGAGGCCGTATCGCAGACCGCGGTCTTGCAGCGCGTGCAGCAGCGTGACCAGCACCCGCGCGCCGCTCGCGCCGATCGGATGGCCCAGGGCGATGGCGCCGCCATGCACGTTGAGCTTCGCCGGGTCGATGCCCAGCGGGCGAGCGCAGGCCAGGCTCTGCGCGGCAAAGGCTTCGTTCAACTCGAAGAGGTCGATGTCGCGGACCTGCAGATCGGCCTTGGCCAGCACGCGCTCGATCGCGCCGATCGGCGCGGTGAACAGCTCGCGCGGCTCGCCCGAATTCACGGCGGTGGCGACGATCCTGGCCCGAAACGTCGATTTGAGCGGCTGGGCGGCCGAATCACTGGCGACGACCAGCGCCGCGGCCCCGTCGCTGATTTGCGAGGCGTTGCCGGCAGTCGCCGTGCCACCCTCGCCGAAGGCGGGCCGCAATTTGGCCAGATCGGCGAGCGTGCAGTCGGCCCGCGGCCCTTCGTCCCGGCTGACCAGCACTTCCGACTTGCCAGCCTTGACCGCGACCGGGGCGATTTCCGCCGTGAACTTGCTCGCCTCACCGGCGGCGACGGCCCGCCGATGGCTCTCGACTGAAAACGCGTCCTGATCCTCGCGGCTCACGCCGCACTTCGTGGCCGTATAGTCGGACAGCGACCCCATGCCCTGGTTCTCGCGGGCGCACCACAGCCCGTCGTGCAGCATCGAATCGAGCGTCTGCTGATGGCCGAACTTCCAGCCGCTGCGAGCACCGACCAGGAGGTGCGGCGCGAGGCTCATGTTCTCCATGCCCCCGGCAATCACGACGTGCGCGTCACCGGCGCGAATCGCCTGGTCGGCCAGCATCACCGCGGCGAGGCCGCTGCCGCAGACCTTGTTGATCGTCAGCGCCCCGACCGTGGGCGGCAATCCCGCGGCGAGCGCCGCCTGCCGCGCCGGCGCTTGCCCCACGCCCGCGGAGAGCACGTTGCCCAGAATGACTTGATCGACGACCTTCTCCATCAGCCGGGAATCGGCCAGTGCGGCCCGAATGGCAACGGCGGCGAGTTGCGGCGCGGGCACGCTCGCCAGCGAGCCAAGCAGCTTGCCAATCGGCGTGCGGCGGGCAGAAACGATGTAGGACATAGGAGCCAGGATCCAATTACAAGACACCAAGCACATTCGGTCGCATTACAATTCTACGCAACTCGCCTTTGCCGGCTCACACCAACCCGGAGGAAACATGCTGCCCATCGAGCTGCGTCTGCTCGGCAACACGGGCCTGCAGGTTTCGCCCGTGGCCCTCGGCTGCTGGCCGATTTCGGGC
>DASRJB010000860.1:0-3148 GCA_035649715.1 Pirellulaceae bacterium | reverse complement strand
TCGATGGCGACGGCGATGCCCCGCCGCTGCGCCTCGCGGCAGATTTCCTCGACCGGCAGGATGATGGCGGTCGGGCTGGTGATGTGGCTGACGACGATCAGCCGCGTGTGCTGGCTCGCTGCCGAGAAAATCACCTCCAGCAGCTGCGCGGACGACTGCACCGGCAGCGGCAGCTCCACGGTTTTGGCCGCTGCCCCGCTTTTTTCACAAGCTCGCTGCCAGATCCGCTGCACCGCGCCGTATTCGTGATCGGTGAGCAGCACCTCGTCGCCGGCCGCCAGCGGAAAGGAGTCCGCGACGATGTTCATCGCCACCGTGGCGTTCTCGGCAAAGATCAGGTTGCCCGGCTCTGCGCCGACGAATTTTGCCAGAGCGCCCCGCGCCGCCAGCCACGCCGGCTCGAACTCGCGGACGAAGAAATCCATCGGCTGCGTGTCGAGCTGGTGCTGCCAGTGCTCGCGCCGCTCGCGGACCGCTGCTGGCGGCGGCCCGAACGAGCCGTGATTGAGGTACGTCGTGTCGCGCCGCAGAATCCAGTGTTTCTTGAGCGGCGCCCAGTCGGCGTCGGCGGCGGGATCAAGTGGCATGGTTCGCAGGCGGCGGAAGGCGGGGAGCACCGATCATAACCGGGCTACGCCTTCAGCGCATACACGCGGACGCTGGCGGCGTAGTCGTTCACGTCGTAGCGCCGCAGCAGGTCGGCCAGCCGCGCGTGCAGGCCGGCATCCGCCGGGCCACAGCCTTGCCCGGGCGAACAGCAGGCCGCCTGGTCGTCGATCAGCGCGTAGGCGTTGAGGTCGGCCCGCGTATCGACGACTTCGACCTGGGCAAAGCCGGCGGCCGCCAGTCCGCTCTGGTATTCCGCGATCGGCAGCGCCCCGGCGATGCAGCCGACGAGCGCCGCCAGATCGCCTGCCAATTCCGCGGGGAGCGGGCGCTTGAGGGCGATGTCGCTCACCGCCAGCCGGCCACCGGCCTTGAGCACGCGGGCGATCTCGCGAAAGACGGCCGCCTTGTCCGGCGCGAGATTGATGACGCAATTGCTGATCACGCAATCGACCGAGCCGCTCGCCAGCGGCAGGCGGTCGATCGTCGCGCGGTGAAATTCGACGTTCGAATAGGGCTGGCCGTCCGGCCCGCGGGCGGCATTGCGGCGGGCCAGCGCGAGCATCTCGTCCGTCATGTCGATGCCGATCGCACGCCCTTGCGGCCCGACCTTGCGAGCCGCCAGGAACACGTCGAGCCCGCCGCCGCACCCCAGATCCACCACGACTTCGCCCAGCCGCAGTCCAGCAAACACGGTCGGGTTGCCGCACGAAAGCCCAAGGTTCGCTGCCGCCGGAATCGACTGCAATTCATCCGCCGAATAGCCGAAGGCAGCCGCCACGGCCGCTACGGCCGGCTGCTCGCTCGACAAGCCGCGCTGGGCGGCAGCTCCGTATTGCTCCCGAATGGCGTCGCTCGGCGATTCAGGCATCGGTCGCACCGTAAAGAGGGGCCGCTGGCGGCAAATTCTAACAGGCGACGCGCGGGCGGCACGAACCTCCGCCGCCCCCGCACGTCCTCACCAGTATGCTGCCGTTGACCGCGATGCCCGTTCCGTTACGATAAGCTTTCCGTCGAGGGGCCCACCGCCCCTCCCCCCGGGGTGTGGCTCAGCCTGGCTAGAGCGCTTGGTTCGGGACCAAGAGGTCGCAGGTTCAAATCCTGTCACCCCGACTAGACTTACGACGATTCGCACCCCCCGGCCATTGGTGCAACTCTAGCTGAACAGCCGCTATCTTCTGTCGCGGCGCGCGCGGAAAACGCGCACTCTTTGCTGCGACCTCTTAGGCTCTAAATAAGCGATCGTCAGCTCGCTGGCTTTGGCTTGTGCGGCCCAAGGCCGGCCCTAAACTGGTTGGCATGTCGGATGTCACCGAGTTGCTTGATGCCGCCGCGGGCGGCGACCGCCGTGCGGCCGCGGAGCTATTGCCACTTGTTTACGGTGAGCTGCGGCAGCTCGCTGCCGCGCGGATGGCGGCCGAATCGCCCGGTAACACGCTGCAGCCCACAGCGCTGGTTCACGAGGCTTACTTGCGGCTGGTAGGGCCGGTGGCGGGGGATCGTTGGGACTCTCGCGGGCACTTTTTTGCGGCTGCGGCGGAGGCGATGCGGCGGATCCTCGTGGAGTCGGCCCGCCGCAAGGAGTCGCTCAAACATGGTGGTGGGCGGCAACGTGCGGACTATGACGTCGTGGACTCAGCGAGCGTCGAGCGGCCTGAGGAGTTGCTGGCCGTGGACGAGGCACTAGCAGGCCTGGCCGCCGTTGACGAGCAGGCTGCCGAGCTGGTCAAGCTGCGCTATTTTGCGGGCATGAGCATGCCCGAAGCCGCGAAAGTGATGAACTTGCCGCTACGCTCTGCCGAACGGCTCTGGACGTTCGCCCGGGCCTGGCTGCGACGGGACATTGAGCGCGAGTAAAGCCTAGATCGCCCGCGCTCCCATTCTAAAAATCTTGGCGGGGTTTTCCTGCCGCTGTCGCATTGGATTGCGATACGCCGATTCGAACCAAACTCAACTGCGTAGGAATGATGCGAAATGGTTCGAGCGGCTTGGCAACGTCCCCTTTCAGCGAGGAACAAGTCATGTTTCGATTCATCGCAAAGTTGCTCAAGCGAGATGAATATCCCACGGGCGGCGAGGACTATGGTGCTTTGCCACAGCACGCTAGTGATCGACTGCGAATCCTGTTAGTAGCGCTTGCAGCGTTTGCGTGTTGACCGGCCGGACCGGAATAACCTGGGCCCTTTGGCAACGAACTCTAGCGCGCCGGCGTCATTTTGCGCGCTTAACGCCCAGCGGATTGCGAGAAACTGCGACTTAGCAGGATAGAAACGCTGCGTTGGTTCTCGCGACCGCACCTGTTCTGGTCCCACAAGCCAGGTCATCCGCAACTACTGGTCATCGCGCCGCGGCTTCGCGGGCATTTTCTGATCGCACCTCTCACGAATCTTTGGCCCGCGGCTCGTGAGATGTCTTCGTCTTCCCCGCGGGTCTCATTCGATTGGAGAGTTCCATGCGCTCAGTACGTTCCCTGTTTGGTTGGGCGATGAACGGTGGCGTTTCAAAAAACACCGGGAGAATATCCAAACGGCAAGCGCGGCGT
>DASRJB010000859.1:0-4734 GCA_035649715.1 Pirellulaceae bacterium | reverse complement strand
CGTCTGGCGGGTCAGGGCGTACCGCCACGTCTTGCCGGCCGTCGCCTGAAGCGTCAGCACGCACTCCGGGTCGGTCCCCTGCACGAACAGGAACAGGGCGGTATCGTCCATCGCCGTTTCGGGCGAGCGATAGACCGGCTGGCTCAGCAGCCGCATGACGGCGGGCTCCGGTACGCCCATCTTCAGCGCGACGATCGAGACCCGGAACCGCTCCGCCTGCCGCCGCATCTGGGTCAGCCGCAGGGGCCGCGCAGCCGCGGGCTCGGGAGCGCCGGGCAATTCGCGCCATTCGATGCCGGGCTTGAATCGGTGCACGCGCTGGCCTTCCCGCTCGCCGGCGATCGCCGTTTCGCTCAGCGAATGGAACTCGTGCCGCAGCCACTGTCCCCGGCCGAACGCGCAGGCGATCAGCTCCGGTCGTCCTTCGTGCGTCCACAGGAACACTGCCCCGGCAGCCGTATTCCGTTCGGCGTTCGACCAGTTGAGGAGCGAGCGGGCCTCCATCGTCAAAGTCTTCGGCGGCGCTCCTTCCCGGGAAAAGTCGTACGACTGGAATTCCTTCGTGCGCTCAGCGAGCCACTGCTGGTAGGTCTCCTGGGGCGTCGCGGCCGCCGGCTCCTGGGCCGACGAAAGCCCAGCAGCCGCGGCCAGCACCAGCACGAGCAGCGAGTTGGCCAAGGGATTCGCCATGGCGCGTATCTTAGACATGGTGTCTGACTTACGCAATTCTTAGCCGGGACCAAACCTGGTCCCGGACGTTCGCCGTGGTGGCCTCACTGGCGGACACCGGGAGCAGTTTGCTCTCGGGTATTGACAACCGCACGCGGTTGTATTACTGAATTAGTACAAGCGATCCGAGACTCCAGAACGCAGTGCCGTGCAAATCCACATCTCCTCCCACGACGGCGTGCCGATCTATTTGCAGATCGTCAATCAGGTGAAGTACCTGGTGGCCTCGGGCCGCCTCGCGGCCGGCGAGGAGCTGCCGCCGATCCGCACGCTGGCCGAGCAGCTGCTCGTGAACCCCAACACGGTGGCCCGCGCCTACCGCGAGCTGGAGCTGGCCGGCGTCGTGACCAAGCGCCGCACCGCCGGCACGTACGTCTCCGACGGCGCCTCGCCGCTGGCCCGCCGCGAGCGGCTGAAGATCGTCACCCAGCGGATCGACGCCCTGCTGGCCGAGGCCCGGCAGATGAACGTCGATACCGCCACCCTCATCGAGCTCATTCAGGAGCGCGACGAAGCCATGCAGCCGCTGGAGGCCGCGGCGCCGCGCACCAAGGAGAAATGACATGCGGTCCCCCGAATTCCTGTTCTCCGACGACGTGATCGAGATTTGCGGCGTGACGCGAAAGTTCGGCGCGAAGCGGGCGCTGGACAACGTCAGCCTGGCCATCCCGCGGGGCGTGGTGTTTGGCCTGGTGGGGGCCAACGGCGCGGGCAAGACGACGCTGATCCGCCACCTGCTGGGGCTGCTCCAGGCCCAGACCGGCTCGGTCCGCGTGTTCGGCCTCGATCCGGTCCAGGAGCCGGTTCGCGTGCTCGCGCGCGTCGGCTACCTCTCCGAAGAAGGCGACTTGCCGGGCTGGATGCGGGTCGATGAATTGATGCGGTACATGCGGGCCTTCTACCCAACTTGGGACGAAGTTTACGCGCAGGACTTGCGGCGGCAGTTCGAGCTCGATCCGGCGGCCAAGGTAAAAACGCTCTCCAAAGGACAAAGGGCGCGGGCCGGCCTGCTCGTCGCGCTGGCCTATCGCCCGGAGCTGCTGCTGCTCGACGAGCCTTCGAGCGGCCTCGATCCGATCGTCCGCCGCGACATCCTGGGTGCGATCGTCCGCACCATCGCCGACGAAGGCCGCACGGTGCTCTTCTCGTCGCACTTGCTCGACGAGGTCGAGCGGATCTCCGACCGCGTGGCCATGCTCAAGGGCGGCCGCATTCTCTTCACCGGCGAGCTCGACGAAATCAAGCAAACGCACCACCGCCTGACGCTCCGTTTCCTGGACGAGCGGCGGCAGCCGCCGGAGCTGAACGGCGTCCTCTCGTGGGAGGGCCGCGGCTACATCTGGACCGCCGTGGCCCATGGCCGGCTCGACGATCTAGCGCTCGCCGCCTCTGCCGCGGGTGCCGAGATCATCGACCAGCGAGCGCTTTCGCTCGACGAGATTTTCCTGGCCCAGGTCGGCACGCCGCGACTGCAGCCGGAGGAGGTCTAGCCTCATGACTTCACCGGGACAGGCCATCTTGTGGCAGATTTACTGGCGGGCCCGCTGGGGCTTGGCGGCGGCCGCCGCGTTCCTGCTGCTGGCGGTAGCGCTCACCCACCTGCTGCCGAGACACTGGACGATCCAGATGGACGAAATGGACGTTTCGGCCGTCGGCTGGTTCTTCGGCGTCTCGTGCCTGTTTGCCAACTTCATCGTGATGGCAGCCTTTAGCATGAGCAGTGCGGACGCTCGCAACCTGACGTTCACCAAACACATGTTTGTGCTGCCAGTCCGCACCGGCACGCTGGTGGCCTGGCCGATGTTCAGCGGCTGCTTGACCGTCGCGGTCATCTGGCTGATCAACGCGTGCTTCGTGTTTCGTGCCAGCGGAATCGCTGCGCCGCTTTGGTTTCCGGCGGCCGCCTTCGCTCTTTTGTTGGCCTCGTTTCAAGCGCTCGCGTGGACGCCATTTGCACAGCGGTGGCTGCATATCGCCTTGACTACAGTCGTACTGACCTCGCCGATTCTGGTCTTGCTGGTGGGGCTGATTCTCAACCTTCAGCTCAGCGAACCGATGGCCACGTGCCTGTTGCTCGGCTTGATACCCATCGCGTATGTGGCCGCGGTCTCAGGCGTCGGCCGAGCGCGGCGCGGCGAGGCGTATGATTGGCGGGCCTGGGGCCGCTTTGTCGAATCGCTGGCTAAGTGGCGACCGGCGGTGACTCACCCCTTCCGCTCGATTGGCACGGCCCAGCTCTGGTACGAGTGCCGCGCCCACCTGATCGTGCCGGTGTTCATTGCTTGCCTGATGCCCTGCTTAATCTTCGTGCCGGCACTAGCGCGCGAAGATGTCGCCCTAGGCTGGCGGCTGCTGGCGGGCTTGCTTTTTGTTCCACTGATGGTCGCCGGGCTCGCCGGCGGAGCGCTCGGAAACCTTACCGATCCAATCTCCAAGTCGTACACCGCGTCATTCGTTCTGGTTCGGCCGATTTCCAGCCTGTCGATTTTGCGAGTAAAGCTGGCGACGGCCGCGATCATGACCGGGGCGATCTGGCTGCTCTTTCTGGGCTATATCTCGCTCTTGCTGACGCGCCCCGGTTTTCCCCAGTCCATTGCCCAGGTCGCGAGCAGCGCCGGCGTGTGGAAAGCCATCGGCTATCCAATCTTGGCGCTCTCCCTGCTCGTGCTCCTTACCTGGAAGAACATGGTCGCCAGCCTATGGGTCACTCTGACGGGCCGGAAGTGGGTGGAGCAGGCGAACAGCTTTGGTTTCATCGGGCTGGTGTTCATCGGAATCGGCATCGGCTTATGGGTCGGCTTCCATCCGGAGTTGCACCAACCGGCGCTCGCCGCGGTGCCCTGGCTGATTGGCTTGTTGCTCGTGATGAAGCTCGCAGCCGCGGGCCTGGTTGTGCGGGGACTTGTTCAGTCGCGCCTGACTGGTCCCGCCGGCGCGGCGCTGATGGTGGCGATGTGGCTCGCCGCCGTGGGATCGCTGTGCGCGCTGGCGCTGTTTCTGTTGCCACCCGAATATGCTGCGCCCAAGAACGTCATTCCTGGCATCGCCCTGTTCAGCCCCTTTAGCCGCCTCGCCGGCGCACCGCTGGCTTTGGAGTGGAACCGGCACCGATAATTATCCGGTTCTGGCCGCAAGCCCAAAACTATCTGTACGAAGTACTGGGTACTCGGTATTGAGAACGCTTTTCACCAACGAGGGGAGCATTCGCTATGAAACGCAGTCTTTTCCAAGCAGTGACCGCGCTGCTGTCCGTGCTGGTGCTCATATCCAACGCGGCGGCGCAGGATGCCAAGACAACCGACGCGGCCAAAAGCGCAGAGCCGGCCAAATCGAGTGAGACGTCGAAACAGGTCGTCGCCGTATTCCGATTGAAGGGCGGGCTGACCGAAACGCCGACCGACGAGAGCTTCCCGTTCGCGCTGGAGCAAACGACCGCGCTCAAGAGCCTGGTGCAGCGAATGCAGAAAGCGGCGGCGGACAAGGACGTTAGGGCCGTCGTGATCACGCTCAGCGATTTCGGGGCAGGCTTCGCGCAGATCGAAGAGCTGCGGCAGGCGATCGCCGGACTGCGGGCGGCGGGCAAGGACGTCTATGCCCATGCCGATTCGCTGTCGATGCCGCAGTACCTGCTCTTGAGCGGGGCCACGCAGCTCAGCGTCGTGCCGACGGGCGACCTGTGGATCACGGGGCTCGCCGGCGAGAGCCTGCACGTCCGCAAGCTGCTGGACCTGATCGGCGCCAAGCCCGACTTCCTGACCTGCGGGGCCTACAAGAGCGCGGCCGAAATGTTCATGCGCCCTTCGCCGAGCAAGGAAGCGGATGAGATGAATAACTGGCTGCTGGACAGCCTCTATGAAAGCAGCTTGAAGCTGATCGCCGGCGGCCGCGGCGTTACGCCGGAAAAGGTGCGCCAGTGGATCGACGAAGGGCCGTACACGGCGACCAAGGCCAAAGAGGCCGGCTTGATCGACGCCGTGCAGCACCGGCAGGATTTTGAGGCGGACG
>DASRJB010000858.1:0-2225 GCA_035649715.1 Pirellulaceae bacterium | reverse complement strand
GAAGACCCCGAACGAAATCGCCCTCAGCATCCTGCTGTCCGGATTCACGATCATCTTCCTGCTCGTCTGCGCCACGCTGCTGCCCTATTCGCTGTTCAGCGTTGGCGAGGCGAAGAGGCTCGATCCAGGTTCCCTGGCCGCACCGATCACCGTCACCGTCTTGATCGCGCTCTTGGTCTGCCTGATTCCCACGACGATCGGCGGCCTCCTTTCGGCGATCGGCATCGCCGGCATGGACCGCATGATTCAGGCCAACGTCATCGCCATGTCGGGGCGGGCCGTGGAAGCCGCCGGCGACGTCAACACGCTGCTGCTCGACAAGACCGGCACGATCACGCTCGGCAACCGGCAGGCCGTCGAGTTCCTGCCAGCCGAAGGCGTCGCCGCCGAGAAGCTGGCCGATGCGGCCCAGCTCGCCTCGCTGGCCGACGAGACGCCCGAAGGCCGCAGCATCGTCGTGCTCGCCAAGGAGAAATACGGCCTCCGCGGCCGCGACGTGCAGCAGCTCCATGCCACGTTCATTCCCTTCACCGCCCAGACCCGCATGAGCGGCGTGAACCTCGACGGCCGGCGAATTCGCAAAGGCGCTCTGGACGCTGTTTCCGCCCACGTCAGCCAGGCCGGCGGCAAGCTGACCGAGCGGGTGCTGCGCGAGGCCGACCGCGTGGCCCGCGCGGGCGGCACGCCGCTGGTCGTCGCCGAAGGCAACCAGGCCCTGGGCGTGATCCACCTCAAGGACATCGTCAAAGGCGGGATCAAGGAGCGGTTCGCCGAGCTGCGCCAGATGGGTATCAAGACGGTCATGATTACGGGCGACAACCCTCTCACCGCGGCCGCGATCGCAGCCGAGGCCGGCGTCGATGACTTCCTGGCCGAAGCCACGCCCGAGGCCAAGCTGAAGCTCATCCGCGAGCAGCAGGCCGGCGGCCGCCTCGTGGCGATGACCGGCGACGGCACGAACGACGCGCCGGCGCTGGCGCAGGCCGACGTGGCCGTCGCCATGAACAGCGGCACGCAGGCCGCCAAGGAGGCCGGCAACATGGTCGATCTCGACAGCAACCCCACGAAGCTGATCGAGGTCGTGCGGATCGGCAAACAGCTGCTCATCACCCGCGGCGCGCTGACCACGTTCAGCATCGCCAACGACGTGGCCAAGTACTTCGCGATCATTCCCGCCGCGTTCGCCAGCACCTATCCCGTCTTGAACAAGCTGAACGTGATGCACCTGGCAACCCCGAGCAGTGCCATCCTCGCGGCCGTGATCTTCAACGCCCTGATCATCGTGTTCCTCATTCCGCTCGCCCTCCGCGGCGTGAAATACCGCGCCGCCAGTGCCGCCACGCTGCTCCGCGACAACCTGCTCGTCTACGGCGCGGGCGGCCTGATCGTCCCGTTCATCGGCATCAAGTTGATCGATATCGCGCTCGTCGCCCTGAGACTGGCCTGAACCTCAAGAAGACCATGACCACCGACCTCCTCCGCCAATTCCGCCCCGCCGCGGTCCTGTTCCTCCTGCTCACGCTCCTCACCGGCGTGATCTATCCGCTCGCCGTTACCGGCGTCGCGGCGGTGCTGTTTCCCGGTCCCGCTGCCGGCAGCCTGATCGTGCGGAATGGCAAAACCGTCGGCAGCCGGCTGATCGGGCAGCCGTTCACGGGCGACACGTATTTCTGGAGTCGGCCGTCGGCGACCGGCCCCTATCCCTACAACGCGGGCTCTTCGAGCGGGTCGAACCTCGGCCCGCTCAATCCGGAGCTGGCTGACGCCGCCCTGCAGCGCACCGCAAAGCTGCGAACCGGCCATCCCCATCAGCCCGGCCGCGTTCCGGTGGACCTGGTCACCGCCTCGGCCAGCGGCCTCGATCCGCACATCTCGCCCGCGGCCGCGTATTATCAAGTAGAGCGGGTCGCCGCCGCCCGCGGACTCCCCGTCCAACAGGTGCGGCGGCTGGTGGAAGAGCACATCGAGCCGCGGACCCTGGGAATTCTGGGCGAGCCGCGAGTCAATGTGCTGCTGCTGAATTTGGCGCTGAAGGAAAACTCCAAGATCCAAAGAACCAAAGAACCAAAAGAGGACAGGCGCGGTTTTTGATTCGTCGGTTCTTCGGTTCTTTAATTTTTTGATGTCCAGTCGCCCCGATCCCGATTCGCTCTTGGCGCAGGTGCAGGCCGCAGAGGTCAAGCGCCGCCGCGGCAAGCTGAAGCTCTTCTTCGGCGCTGCGCCGG
>DASRJB010000857.1:0-10148 GCA_035649715.1 Pirellulaceae bacterium | reverse complement strand
ACGGGATCGCCGCTATTGGCTTTTTCGCCCTGGCGGGCCTGGCCCGAGAGCAGGACGGCCCGAAAGGCGCTTGACCCGCTCGTCAGCAGGGCTTGCCGCGTCGCCAGGGAAGGGCGCTGGGCCTTGGGCGGCAAACCAGAGGGCGGTGTTGCCGCCGTCGCCATTGGCTGCGCGGCCATGGAGAATATCGACATCCACTCCGGCGTCGAGCTCTTTCCGCACGGCTGAAACGTCGCGCATGCGGGCGGCCGAGTGAATCGGATCAAAACGGGTTTCGTCGGTGCCCCAAGGGGCATCAGGCGTATCCGGATGAATCATCGCACCTTTAACCCGCCAGAAAGGTAAACACAAAGAACACGAAGATCACCAAGCGGAATAGTACCAGGGCCTCTTCGTGCTCTTGGTGCCCTTCGTGTTTTGGCCGGGCCCTCTTTCGGGGGCCGTCGAGAGGCCCGACCACAACCTATTGTGGTTTGGCGGGAGGCGACCACAATCTGTTGTGGTTGACTTGACATATAGTGGACGGACAATTACAATTCCAAACAGCCGCGGCGTTCTCGCCCGGCGGCGTGTTCATTGGAAATTTGGTGGAGCGTGGCGACGCCTTCGATGAAGGAGCGGACGGGCGGTGCTGCACCCTGGGAAGAATGAGGCGCGACTGCCAGAGGCAGGACGAGCGGCGAATTAATCGCCACCCTTGTTTTTCAGCTAACTGCTGGCGCAGTAACCACTTGCGGCGGCCGGCAGCGCATTAATCGCCAGATCCCCAGATACCGTGCCTGTTTGGCGAATTACTCGGGGCTAAAAGTGCGGAAAAGCCTGCGAATATTGCCAAACGGCTCCGAATTTTATCGCCACCGAGCGTCGCGATCCGGCGAACAAATGTCGGCGCTACCGGCAGCCGGCGAAGAAGTCCTGGAAGGGTTCGGCGAACTCGCCCACGCGGACGGCGGGCATTTCGCAGCGGGCGCTGCCGCGCTTTTTCCACCAGGAGCGGAGGCCCTTGCAGAGCACCGCGATCTCGCTCGATTCGAACGGCTCGGTAAACATCGAGTTCACGACGTTCTCGGCCGTGGCCCGCTTCCCCGGCTGCGCGGTGAGGATCGTGAGGGCGATGATCATCAGCTCCAGCCGGACTTCGAGGCGCTCGATCTGCGCGAACAGCTCGTGGGCCCGGGCGATCATGTCACGGCGAAAGAGGGCCGGCAGCTCGTCCACCGAGTCGGCCAGGAAGCGGCCGGCGTGCCCCAGCAGCTGCACGAACAGCTTGGGGCGGGCCCGCTGGAAGTAGAGCAGCATCGGCAGCGGGGCGACGCAGACGAAGCTGAAAATCGCCCGCGCGAACGAGGCGTAGTGCGATGCGAGAGCTCGCGGCACCTCTTCGTGCGGGTCGGCCGCCGTCATGCGGAACAGCCGCTGCGACTCGATGTGCCGGATGGCGTCGTTGAGCGCCGCCTCGCAATTGCCGCCGTCCACGTAGAACACGGCCGAGCGGAGCAGGTCGAGCGAGAACGATTCCCAGTTGGTGAGCGCAACCGGCACGCCCCCCCACGCGGCTTCGGCCTCCTCCATCGTCTCCAGGCGGGCGTCGTAGTCGGTGGCCAGCGAGTTCACGCACTCGCGGACCGCCTCGGGCAGCCCGATCACGCCCTGGAAGCTGTGCTTGAGGACGCCCAGGTAGAGGGCCACGATCAGCCGGCCGATCGAGTAGATGTCGCCCCGCTCGTCGGCGTACTTGCTGCCCAGGTCCTGCGTCTCGGGCGGCATGAAGTAGCGGGTGCCGAAGAACTGCAGCGACTGCGTGCGGGTCGAGTCGAAATCGTCCAGCATCCGGGCCAGCCCGAAGTCGCAGACCACCACGTCGTCCAGCGAGTTGAGCAGCACGTTGCCCAGCGAAAGGTCGCGGTGCAGGATGCCGTTTTTGTGAGCGAAACCGACGCCCGCCATCACCTTGGCCACCACCGAGTGAATTTGCTCGTGCCGGCAGACGATCTCCGGCAAGAACGTCAGCAGCGAGTGGTCGTAGAGCGGCGTCACGTACCAGAACGGCTGCGACGACGTGTTGGCCGCGACGATCGGGATGATGTTCGGGTGCGACAGCCGGCTGAGCAGCCGCACTTCCCGGATGAAGCGGCGGACGTCGTCGCTGGCCGAGACGCGGCGGGCAAAGGCCAGGATTCGCTTGCGAGCGAAGATCTTGCCGTCACTGGCCCTGCGGCAGCGATACACCTCGCCGAACCCGCCTCGGCCGATGCACTCGAGATCCTCGAAGTCGTCCGCAGCGGTCATATCGCTGAGGCTGAAGAAGCCGGAACAAATCCAAGCGCCGCCAAGCCAAGTCTAGCAGCCAACGTGCTGATCGCCACCCAGACCAAATGGCGACGCGCCGCTACAATAATTCCATGACACCGCGCGTTTTGATTCTGCGTGCTCCCGGTACGAACTGCGATCAGGAGACGGCGTTCGCTTTTCAGCAGGCGGGCGGCAAGCCGGAGGTGGTGCACTTGAACCGGCTGCTGGAGAATCCGCGGCTGGCGTCGAATTACCAGATCCTGGCGATTCCGGGCGGGTTCAGCTATGGCGACGACATCTCGGCCGGGCGAATCTTCGGCAACCAGATGCGGCATCACTTGAAAGAGTGCCTGGCGGAATTCAAGGCGGCGGGCAAGCTGATCATCGGCATCTGCAACGGCGTGCAGATTCTCGTGAAGTCGGGCGTGCTGTTGCCCGACCGGGCCGACGAGCCGATCGCCACGCTGACGCTCAACGAAAGCGGCAAGTTCGAGGACCGCTGGGTGCACCTCCGCGTGGCGAGCGACAAGTGCGTCTTCCTGCGCGGCATCGAGCGGATGTATTTGCCGGTCGCCCATGCCGAGGGCAAGTTCGTGGCCCGCGACGAGGCGACCCTGAAGCGGCTCGAGGCGGCGGGGCAGCTAGTCTTGCGGTACACGATGGCTCCCGATTTCCGGAACGCCACAGAGGGCGTTCCCTACACCGACCAACCGACCACCGTGCCCTACCCGGCGAATCCCAACGGGGCGCAGCTCGACGTGGCGGGACTGTGCGACGAAACGGGCCGCGTCTTCGGACTGATGCCGCACCCAGAACGGCACATCGATTGGGCGCAGCATCCCCGTTGGACCCGCGAGCCGCGGGAGCGGGGCGACGGCCTGGCGGTCTTCGAAAACGCCGTGAGATTCTTCGGCTAGTTGTCAGTCGTCAGTGGGGAGTGCCAAATCCAACTGACAACTGACAACTGACCAAAAAACGAACGATTATCTTTACTCGCCGGACCGCGCGCCTTTAGCGGCCGCGCGTTTTATCCGGTTCGTGGCGGCAGCCGATACAGCCAGTCGCAACCGTTTCCCCGCAGAGAATTCAGCCACTTTCCGGGGCAATGCTAGGGTTTGCTGGACTGGGAAAATCGGCCCTGCGGCGTGGGGCCCGAGGTGCTTATGGCGGTAACCTCCTTGGAGAGTCGCGGCTACCTGCCGGTGGCGACGGCGGCGCTTTGCCCGGCGTCGGTCCTCGACTGCGACCTCTATCTCCAGCGTCCCGGTTCGCCGCATGCGGAGTTGTATCGCGGCTCGAGCTATCCGCTGGAGGCCACGGACCTCGATCGCCTGCGGGCCGACGGCGTGGAGCACCTCTATATCAGGGCGGAGGATGCCGAGGCGTTCCGCCATTACCTGTGCCACAACGTACTGCACGACCGCAGCGTGCCGACGACGACGCGGATCAAGGCCCTGCGGGAGGTGACGCGGGTCAGCTTCCAGGACGCCCTGACCGGCAACGACTGCAACAAGCTGGTCGATGTGGCGACGGAATTCGGCCGCGACCTGGCCTGCGTCGTCATCGAGCGGCACATCGTGTTCCGCGAGCTGTTCACCACGCTCGAACACGACTTCTACACGTTCACTCACGTCTGCAACGTGGCCATGTATTGCTCGGCCCTGGCCAGCCGGCTGTGGATGAGCAGCGCCGAAGAGCTGGCGGAACTCGCCGCTGGGGCGCTCCTGCACGACATCGGCAAGCGGCACATTTCGCCAAAAATCCTGAACAAGGCGGGCAAGCTGACCGAGGAAGAGTGGGTGCAGGTCCGCGAGCACCCGGTCAGCGGCTTCCGCGAGCTGATGGGCCGCGGCGACCTGAGCTGGCCGCAGCTGATGATGGTCTATCAACACCACGAGCGGCTCGACGGCAGCGGCTATCCCTCGGGCATCACCGGCGACGAGATGCAACCCTGGGCCCGCATTTGCGCCGTGGCCGACGTGTTCGACGCGCTCACCTGCCAGCGGCCCTACCGCCGGGCCCAGCCGCTGGCCGACGTCTGCGACTATTTGCAGAAGCACGCCGGCAAGTGGTTCGACGCGGAAGCCGTCGAGTGCTGGGTCAGCCACGTGCGGAGCGTCGTCCCATGACCGGCCCGGCCGGCCCGCTGGGAGCAGCGGGCTCGTTCTCCGCCGGGGAAAGCATGCCGCCGGTTGAATCGGATGCCGATTTCTTCGCCAAGGCAGGGCCGCTGCCCACGGCCTGGGACGACTCGCGCCGCTTTCCGCGGTTCTACTATCGGGCCCAGGTGCAAGCCACGATTCACCCCTTCCGCGGCGCGCCGCAGCCGCCGGTCCAGTGCAGCGTGCTGACTCGCGATCTGTCGCGGGGCGGCCTGAACATCATGCACAGCGATCAGCTCTTTCCCGGCCAGCGGATCGAGCTGGTGCTGCTCGACGGCGTCCGCCGCCTGGTGGAAGTCTGCTGGTGCCGCCGCCTGGGCAAAGGGTCCTATTCCGTCGGCTGCCGCTTTCTCCCCAGCCCGGCACCGAAGCCCGCGCCGCCGCCCGGCGATTCGTCGCCGACCGGGGCTCAGCCGGCGGATTAAGCTGGGCAGCCGCCGGAGTTTCCGTCAGAATCTGGGACATGCCAGCCGTTTCTCCGCCCATCGCCGTGCCCGCTCCGCACACCGAGTTCTCCGGCAGCCAGCCGCCGGGGCCGGCCTGCTCCGAGGCGCTGTGGATGCTCGATCCGTCGGGCCGCGTCGTTCACTGGAGCGCCGCGGCGGAACAACTGACCGGCTATGCCGCGGCGCAGATCGTCGGCGAGCCGTTTACGCGCCTGACGCGTCAGGACGAGCCCGCCGCGGCACAGCGCCTGCTCGATGCGGCGCTGGTCAGCGGGCGCGCCGAAGCGAGCGGGATCCTCACGCGTTCGGGAGAATCCCTGGCGGCGACGACCGCGATCCTGCCGCTGGTCAATCGTCAGGGCCAGTCGATCAGCTTCGCCTGCCTGACCCGCGCCACTCCGCCTTGCCCCCACCACTCCGCCGGCCGGCCCCCGAGCCTGACCGGCGACGAACTGTTCCGGGCTTTGGTGGAGCACGGCTTCGAGGGCATCAACCTGCTCGATGCCGAGGGGCAGGTGATCTATTCCAGCCCCGGCAACCGCCGCGTCTTCGGCTACGACGCCGACGAGACCGACGGCCAGAGCGGGTTTGCCTTTGCCCATCCCGACGACGTGGCCGCCGCGGCCCAGGCCTGGCGGAGCATGCTGGAGCATCCGCAACAGGTCTTCACGACGCGAATCCGCGTGCGGCACAAGGACGGCTCGTGGCGGTGGACCGAGGCCACGGTCCGGAACCTGCTGCACGTCCCGGCGGTGCGAGGCGTCGTGGTGAACTGGCGCGACGTCACGCTCCAGCACCTGGCTGAGACCGAGCTGCAGCGGACCAGCGACCTGCTGCGGGCCGTTGCCGACAACACGACCGACGCCGTGTTCGTCAAGGACGTGGGCGGCAAGTATCTGCTATTCAACGATGCGGCAGGCCGGTTCGTGGACCGCCAGCCCGCCGAGGTCCTGGGGCACGACGACACGCACCTCTTCGACCCGGCCAGCGCCGCGGCGGTCATGGCCCGCGACCGCCAGGTGCTCGAGTCCGGAGTCGTCAGCACGGCCGAGGAGCAGCTGACGGCCGCGGGCGTCACGCGGGTCTATCACTCCACCAAGTCCCCCTACCGCAACGCTTCGGGAAAAATCTGCGGCCTGATCGGCATCGCCCGCGACATCACGGCCTCCAAGCAAGCCGAGCAGGCCCTCCGCGACAGCGAAGAGCGCTATCGCCGTCTCGTCGAGCTGCTGCCCGACGCGACCTACATCAACTGCCAGGACCGGATCGTGTTCTGCAACCCGGCGTTCGTCCGCCTGACGGGCGCGACCGACGAGCAGCAAGTCCTCGGCCGCTCCCCCTTCGAGATCTTCCCCCCCAACACGCACGAGCTGATCCGCGACCGCGTCCGGCGGATGATGGAGCAAGGCCAGAGCGTGCCGCTGGTCGAGGTCGAGCTGCTCCGCGTGGACGGCAGCCCGGTCGCCGTCCACGTCGCCGCCACGCCGATCTCGCACCACGGCCAGCCCGCGATCCTCGTCGTGCTGCACGACCTGACCGAGCTCCGCCGCTCCGAAGACGAGCGGAAGCGGCTGGAAGAGCAGTTTCGCCAGGCCCAGAAAATGGAGGCCATTGGCCGGCTGGCCGGCGGCGTCGCCCACGACTTCAACAACCTGCTGACGGTCATCCTCGGCTTCAGCGACCTGCTGCTCACCGAGCATCCGGTGGATGGCAACAGCCGGGCGTCGCTGATGGCCATCCGCGCCGCCGGCGAGCGGGCCGCCGCCCTGACCAGGCAGTTGTTGGCCTTCGGCCGCAAGGCCCTGATCGAGCCGCAGCTGCTCGACCTGAACGCCGCCGTCGCGCAAATCGACAACATGCTGCGGCGGCTGATCGGCGAGGACATTGCCCTGCGCCTGGCGCTGGCGCCGGAGCTCCCGCCGGTCCGAGTCGATCCGGGCCAGATCGAACAGGTGCTGATGAACCTGGTCGTCAACGCTCGCGATGCGATGCCCGGCGGCGGCACGCTGACGATCGCCACCGAGCCGGTGGTCATCGGGACCGCGGCAGTCGCTCGCCTCGCCCTGGCGCCGGGCGCCTACGTTCAGTTGACGGTGACCGACACGGGTCAAGGCATGGACGCCGCGACGCAGCTGCGAATCTTCGACCCCTTCTTCACGACCAAGGACGAGGGCCGCGGCACCGGCCTGGGCCTGGCCGTCGTGCATGGGATCGTCCAGCAAAGCGGCGGCCAGATCGACGTCGAGTCGCAGCTCGGCCGCGGCACGACATTCCGCGTCTGGTTGCCCGCCGCGTCCGATTCGCCCGCCGCTGTGCCCTTGACGGGCATGCACGCCGAGGAGCCAGCGCCCGACGAGCGCGGCAACGAAACGATCCTGCTCGTCGAAGACGAAGACGCCGTCCGCACCATCGCCAGCCTGGCCCTGGAAGCCCGCGGCTACCGCGTGCTCGCCGCCGCCGGCGGGCGGCAGGCCCTGCGGCTGGTGCAAAGCTTGTCGCCGCCGCCCAATCTGCTGGTCACCGACGTGGTCATGCCCGGCCTGGGCGGCCCGCAGCTCGCCGCCAGCCTCCAGGCCGACTTCCCGAACCTCAAGGTGTTGTACCTCAGCGGCTACACCAACGACGCGGCCGTCGTGCCCGGACTGCCCAGCGACGGCGCGGGCTTCCTTTCCAAACCCTACACCGCCCGCGCGCTGGCCCACAAAGTCCGCGAAGTACTCGGCCAGCGCCATGCCACGCCAACGTCCGTCCCATGAGCGAAGATTCTCCCTCACCACCCACCCGCTTCGGCAGCGGCTGGATCAGCGGCGTACTCTCCGTCCTGCTCAGCGGCCTGGGACTGGGCGCCGTGCTCTGCATCCAGAACTGGGACCTGCTCACGATGATCGAGGCCCGCGAGCACTACGCCCGGTACCTGCCGGTGCTCCGCGGCGTGGTGCACGTCGTGCTCGTCGCGGGATTTCTGCTCGGCGTCGTCAGCGTCACCTTGCGGCAGTGGAAATACCTGGGCCTGGCAGGCTGCTGCCTGGTCTTCGTGGCGGCCCTGCTCGGCGGCTCGCAGGTCGAGCTGGCCGACCGGCCGGGCAAGCCTTTTTACCTGGGCCTCGATTACTTCCTGCTCAGCCTGATCGGGACCGCGGCGATCTTCGTGCCGATGGAGCGGCTCTTCGGCCGCCGCGAGCAGCCGATCTTCCGCAGCGGCTGGAAGACCGACCTGAGCTACTTCTTCATCAGTACGCTGGCGGTGCAAATCTCGACGCTCTTGACGATGAAGCCGGCGATGGTCTTCTTCGCGTGGGCCCAATTCGAGAGCGTGCAGTCGTTTGTCAGGTCGCTGCCCTGGGTGCTGCAGTTCTTCCTGATCATGCTCTCCACCGACATCGTGCAGTACTGGGTCCACCGCGTGTTCCACATGGTCCCTTGGCTGTGGAAGTTCCACGCCGTGCACCACTCGACCGACGCGATGGACTGGCTGGCCGGTTCGCGGCTGCACATCGTCGAGCAGGTGGTCGTGCGGGCGCTGTCGTTCCTGCCGGTCTTCATTCTCGGCTTCGCCGAGCCGCCGATGATCGCCTACGTGATCTTCATCACGTTCCACGCGACATTCATCCACGCCAACGTGCGGTGGGACTACGGTCCCTTCCGCTGGCTGCTGGCGACGCCCAAGTTCCACCACTGGCACCACGCCATCGAGCGGGAAGCGATCGACAAGAACTTCGCTGTGCACTTTCCGCTGCTCGACCTGCTGTTCGGCACGTTCTATCTGCCCGACCAGTGGCCCAGCGGCTACGGCGTCCACGACAAAGTCCCCCGCGGCTGGCTGCGGCAGCTCGTCTATCCTTTCCTGCCCGCCAAAACCTCCCTCGCCGAAGGCACGCCCACCGTGCAAGTGCACGAGTAGGTTGGGCTGAGCTATCGCAATTCATCGACATTCACCGTACCGCGACACGCCATCTCGAACGATTCCGCGATCTGGAGGCACTGATCCGGTTGCCAGCCGAGGTCGCCGGAGTGCGAACAGACGATCGGATATTCACCGTCCCGTGCTGGCAGCCGCATGTCGAACAGGTAGAACGTTCCTCCGCCGTTAAACGCCACCGGCAGCGCGCCGGGCATATATCGCGGCAGGTGGTAAGCCAGCAGCATTGCGCGGACGCCCTGCCCGGGGTCGAGTATGGGGAAGAATTGAAACCAGCGCTCGCCCGTGCGGAACCCTCCGCCGTTGGAACACGCCAGCAGCCTCAGGTACGTCGCCGGCAAGGGGCGGTCTGGAACTTGCCAGATCGACGCATCGAACGGCCGCCACGATGCATACAGCGGATCGCTCTTGGGGAAGGGATTGGATTGCCCCCGATGGAGCGCCGCAATCTCGGCCGCAGTGAGCGGCTGACCCACGCTGGCAGTGAAGCGCTGGAGATCGCCGGCGCTCGCACCCGGCGCCGGATAGGCTTCTTCAAATACGGACGTCCAGTCGATCATCGGCGATCCCCGTAGCGTCATCACCCAGCCGACGACCGTCATCGCCGTAGTGAAGGCCGGCGCTCCCACCAAATTAGCACGCCGAATACGAGCACATTGCACAGCACGTAAACCGCCAGGGCGCAATGCCACGGCGGGCGCAGCAGGGCAACGAGCGCGCCGGCCAGGCAAGCGCGATCACGAGCGGGATGAACAGGATGGCTCAGAAGAATGGCCGGTCGAAAACGCACCTCCAGGATCCCAGGGGTCGCAGTTGTCGAACCAGTCGGCCAGCGATAGGGCCTGCCGCCTTGCCACAGTAGTGGATTGGATCGTGTCAGGTTGAGGCGATTTCCCAGACGGCGATCTTGCCGTGCCCGGCGGCGAAGAGCCGGGTGGCGTCGTCGTTGAGCGCGGCGGCGTGGATGTGCATCGGGGCCTTGTCGCTCCGCGTGACCTTCTTCTCGGCCAGGTCGTAGGCCTGGATCAGGCCGCCGTTGTCGCCGCCGACGGCAAGCAGCCACTTGCCTTCCGGGTGAAACAGCAGCTGCTCCACGAGGCCTTTGGCGTCGCCCGAGAAAACGTGCTCGCTGGCGCCGGTTTCGAGATTAAAGACCTCGACCCGCGCGGGGCCCTCCAAGTGGTCGATGTTGCCGATCGCACCGATGCCGCCGGCCACCAGCTGTTTGCCGTCGGGCGAGAATGTCACGGCCCGCGTGCCGCCGATCGAGTGGATCCGCTGCTTCGGATCCCAGGTATAAAAGCCCGGCGCGTCGAGCTGCCGCAGCTT
>DASRJB010000856.1:0-4346 GCA_035649715.1 Pirellulaceae bacterium | reverse complement strand
GTCCTAAACGGCCAAGCAGTTATGGTGCGATCAGCCGCGCGTAGGGCCCGTGCAAGGATGCGGCCAGTTGGCAGTTTTCCTTATATTCGCCGGCGAGGGTTAAGGGTATCCGCCAATGGTATTCTGTTTGAAACTGCTCTTACTGGTCTCATTTGTGCGCGGTTATAGTCCGCCCGAAAGGAAGGTCGAGGATGTCGTGCTGGCAGCAGGCGACACAGGGAATCTCGATTGCCGAGTCCCCGGCTGCGCCGGGATGGATCGAGCGAGTCATTCGGGCCAGCGGAGTCCGCCGGGCGTATTGGAACTGGGCGACGCGGCAGGCGCGGCAGCGGCCGTACCTGCAAATGCTCGCCCGCTGCGCGCGGCTGGAAGGAGACATCGTCGAGTGCGGCGTCTTTCGCGGGCAGTCGCTGCTCCGCATGGCGGCCTGGCTTCAGCAGCAGGGCATCCGCAAGACGGTCCACGGCCTGGACAGCTTTACCGGGTTTCCGCGCGAGGAGGTTGGCGCCAGCGACCTTGCTCCCGGCCGCTCGCTGCGGGCGGTCCGCGGGCGGTTCCGCACGGCCGCAAGCGCGCCGCGGCGAATCCTGCGCGTGTCAGAGGATCTGGAGCTGCCGATCAGGCTGCACGTCGGCTATTTCGACGAGACGCTGCCGCGGCTGATTGCCTCGGGCCGGCGGCTTTGCTTCGCGCACCTCGACTGCGACATTTACGAGTCGTACCGCTTTTGCCTGGAGCAGCTTTACAGCGCGATGGCGCCCGGCGGCGTGATCCTGTTCGACGAGTACCGCAGTCCATCCTGGCCCGGCGCGACGCGGGCCATCGATGAATTCTTTGCCGCGCGGCCCGAAAAGCCGCAGATTTGCCGGGACGCAGAGCGGCCGGCGAAGCCGAAGTATTTTGTGGTGAAGGTCAGTGGTCAGTAGTCAGTTGTCAGTTGGTTGGCACTTCCAACTGACAACTGACCACTGACCACTCACAATTCCTATGCGGCGGCCGCTCTCCGCTTCCGGCGTTTCCGCGGCTTGACTTCCTTCCAGCGGTCGTGGAGCCACCAGTATTGGTCGGGCTGCTGGCGGATGCGGGCAGCGAGGACGTCGTTGTACCACTGCGTGAGGTCTTCGACGCTTTCGGCTTCGGGCGGATTGGCGGCCGGGTCGATCACGCCGTCGAGCCGGATGCGGAAGTGCATCGGCCGCTCGCCGCGGGCGCAGGTGACAACCATGATCGGCGCCCGATTGAGCAGCGTGAACAGGGCCAGGGCCTTGTGGCACGAGGCGGGCCGGCCGAGAAAATCGACGACGCAGCCGCGGGCCCCCGCGTGCTGATCGCCCAACAGGCCGAGGAAGCCGCCGCTGGCGAGCACCTCTTCGGCCTGGCCGGCGCTGTGGTCCTTGGAGAGCATGTGCTGGCCCATCGACTCACGGAAGCGGTTGACCAGCTCGTGGAGGTAGGGATTGTCGAGCGTGCGGGCCACGGTGTAGGTACGGAAGCCCCAGAAGCTGCAGACGTGGCCCAGGGCCTCGAAGTTGCCGAAGTGACCCGTGACGCAGACCTTCGCCCCGGCCCGACTGGCCAGGCGAATCCAGTCGCGCTTATCGGTGACGTCCACGTAGTTCCGCCAGTTCGTTTCGTGAATCTTGCGGTTGAGCTGCGCCACTTCGCAGACCATCAGCAGCAGGTGCTCCCACATGCCGCGGGCGATCCGCCGCCGCTCGGCGTCGGTTTTTTCGGGAAAGGCGGTGCGCAGATTTTCGGCAATGACCGCGCCGCGGATATTGAGCACGTCACAAGCGATCCAGGCCACGAAGCGGGTGACGCTCTGGCAAGTCTCCAGGCTCACCGCCTGGATCAGCGACAGGAAGACGCGGACCAGCAGGTATTCGGCCAGGTGCCGCACGGCCCTAAGCAAGCGGGACATTCCGTTGTCCTTCCAAGTAGGCCTCACGCTCCGCGTGAGGCGGCGTCTGGCGGAGCGAGACGACTACTATCCCCAGCCCGCTGCTGGCAGCCAAGAGCGATTTTCGGTTTTGACACGCGGCGGCGGGGCCGATATTCTCCGCGGCCTATGCCTGGCAGCGTGCTGATCGTCGATCCCTCGGCCGAGAACCGCGAAGTGCTGCGGACGGTGCTGGCGCGCCGGGGCCTCGTGATTTTCGAGGCGGAAGCCGCCGAGGCCGGCATCGAGCTGGCTCGCGAGCACCATCCGGACGTGATCGTGCTCGACGTGCAGGCCGAAGAGGCCGATCCGGCGGCCCTCCGCGAGCGGTTTAGCGCCGGCTCGCAGGACCATCCGGCTGAGCTGATCGTGCTGGGCAAAATCCGCCGCGGGCCGCAATTCGCCGGCGGCCACGTGATCAGCAAACCCTACCACTTCGCTCCGCTGGTCCATACAATCCAGCAGCTAGCAGCCAAAGCGGCCTAGTGCCACTCGTCCTCGCGGCAACACTTTGCAATTTGCAATTTGCATTTGCCACTTTGCAATGCGCCGGAGTGGCGAGGTTCTGCGATCCCCTGCTGAATTGCAAAGTGCAAATTGCGAAGTGCAAATTGCAAAATGGGCGCGACCCACACAAATGGACGAGTTGCACTACTAGGGTGAACAAGCGCGGACGCTTGTTCTACGATGGGTAAGTATGGCCACGCTGTTCGTCATGCAGGGGCGCGACAAGGGAAAGCGCTACGACCTGCGCGGAGCCGATTTGAGCCTGGGCCGCGACGGCACCAACCGCATCCAGCTCAACGACAGCGAAGTCTCCCGCCGCCACGCCGAAGTCCGCAAGGACGACGAAGGCTTCCTGCTGACCGACCTGGGCAGCTCCAACGGCAGCTACGTCAACGGTGAGCGCGTCGCCGAGCGGCGGCTGGTCAATGGCGACCGCGTGCAGATCGGCCGCACGCTGCTGCTGTTCACCGACGCCGACCACCTGTCGAGCGGCAACCTGCACCACGCCGTCAACATCGTCGGCCAGAACGACGTCGAAGGCTCGCGGATCCTGAAATCCGTCAGCCACGATTCGGGCAGCCAGATTTTCGCCCCGGCGGCTTGGGAAGCGCCCGAGGCCGCCGACAGCCCCTGGCTGGCCCGCGCCCGCAGCAACCTGCAGATCATGTATCGCACGGCCCTGGCCGTCAGCCACACGCTGGACATCGACCAGCTGCTGGCCCGCCTCATGGACCTGATCTTTGAATGGGTCGAGGCCGACCGCGGCTGTGTGATGCTCGTCGATCACGAGACGGGCGAGCTGACGCCCGCCGCCAGCCGCAACCGCAAGGGCGTGAAGGCCGACGAGCGGATGGCGATCAGCCGCACGATTCTCGACTACGTGCTGTCGCGGAAGGAGGGCGTTCTGACCAGCGATGCCAAGGACGACGAGCGGTGGAACTCCGACGGCTCGATCGTGTCGCTGGGCGTTCGCGAGGCGATCTGCGTCCCGATGCAGGGGCGGTACGGCATCGTCGGCGTGATTTACATCGACACGTTTACGCCGCCGGCCTTGACGGTGCCGGTGCGAACGCTGAGCGGAATGGGCAGTGCCGTCAACAAGTTTTCCGAGGAGCACCTGAAGCTGATGGTCGCGATCGGCCACCAGGCGGCGCTGGCGGTGGAGGACACGTCGTATTACTCGGCGATGCTCCAGGCCGAGCGGCTGGCCGCAATGGGCCAGACGATCGCCACGCTCTCGCACCACATCAAGAACATCCTGCAAGGCATCCGCGGCGGCAGCTACCTGATCGAAGAGGGCCTGCAGGGCGAGGACAACGAAGTCGTCCGCCGCGGCTGGCGAATCGTCGAGAAAAACCAGGAGCGGATCGGCAACCTGGTGATGGACATGCTCACGTTCAGCAAGGACCGCGAGCCGGAGCTCGCGCCGGCCAGCCTGAGCGAAACGGTCGGCGACGTGGTCGAGCTGATGAAGACCCGCGCCGCGGAGGCGAATGTGCAGCTCGCCTGGCAGCCGCGCGAGGGCCTGCCGCAGTTTTCGTTCGACGCCGACTTGCTCCACCGGGCGATCCTGAATGTCGTGACCAATGCCATCGACGCCTGCGAGAAGCGCGAGGCCGCACGCGTCGATGTCTCGATTGAATGGTCGCCCGGCGATCGGCTGGTGCACATTGTCGTCGCCGACAACGGCGAGGGGATCGCCCCGGAAGACGTCAAGCGAATCTTCTCGGTCTTCGAGTCGAAGAAGGGCGCCCGCGGCACCGGCCTGGGCCTGCCGGTGAGCCAGAAGATCATGCGCGAGCACGGCGGCGACATCCGCGTCGAGAGCACCCCCGGCGTGGGCAGCCGCTTTTTGCTCGAGCTGCCGCTGCAGATCCAGAATTCAGAATTCCGAACTCAG
>DASRJB010000855.1:0-3121 GCA_035649715.1 Pirellulaceae bacterium | reverse complement strand
AGCGAATATGGGGGCAGACGGCCATCGCCCTCTCCTCGACGAGCATTGCCCCTGTTGGCCGCGGCGAAGGCACCGATGAGATTTTGCGCTTCGCCCAACCAGCGCTCAACGTACCGCATCGGCACGCGATGTCAAGCGCGGCGGGCTATTCCAGAATTGGCCGCTCGCCGACGACGACCTCGAAGGTCTGTTCCTTGCCGTCGCGCCACACGGCGACCTTGGCCCGCGATTCGACGGCCGTCTTGCCGACCGCACCGCTCAGGTCACTGGGGCTGTTCACGGGCACATCATTCCAGCGAACGATTACGTCACCCGGCAGGATCCCGGCCTGCGCGGCCGGCGAGCCGCCGTCCTGCTGATAGAGGCTGGCCACCTTCACTCCCTTGCCGCCGGGCAGGCCGAGGGCTTGAGCCTCCTCCAGACTGATCTCGCTCAGCTCCACGCCCAGCCACCCCCGGCGGATGATCCCCTCGGCTTTGATCCGCTCGTACATGTCGCGGGCCAGCTTGCTGGGGATGGCGAAGCTGATCCCCTGGTACGACTCGCCGACGATCGCCGTGTTGATGCCGATCACGCGGCCCTGGCTATCCACCAGTGGGCCGCCGCTGTTGCCGGGATTCACCGCCGCGTCGGTCTGCAAAAAGTCGCCGTGAAAATGCGTGCCGGCCAGCCCCGCGCGGTGCTTGGCGCTCAAGATGCCCGACGTAATCGAGCGCTCCAGGCCAAACGGGCTGCCCACCGCCCAGACCAGCGCCCCTGGCTCAATCTCCTCGCTATCGCCGAACTCCGCCGGCGTCAGCAGATCGGCCGTGATCTTCAAAACGGCCAGGTCCGTGGGCCCGTCCCAGCCGACGATTTTGGCCGGAACGTGCCGCCCGTCGGCGAGCGCCACCTCGATGCTGCCCGCCCCCTTCACCACGTGGTGGTTCGTCAGGATGTAGCCGGTCGATTCGACGATCACCCCCGATCCCTGTCCATCGGTCGGAATCCGCGTGCGGGACATCGTCGAGAGCGGCAGGATGCGGCTGCTCGCCCGGCCCTGGGTGTTGATGTGCACGACGCTGGGGCCGACGACCTGCGACACCATTTGATAGGCCCGCGACATTTCGGCCAGCGGCGACTCGCCGACGTGGGCCTTGGCGAAGTCGTGCTCCGCCCGCTGCTTGCCGCGGGTGATGGAATACTGTGTCTGCTCGGCCATATAGGGCACGAGGTAGCTGATCGCCAGGAGCACCGCCAGGAACGACAGCAGCCAGACCAGCCGGGCCCAGGCCAGGCGAATCCGCTGGTTCTCGTCCCGCGCCTGGCGGGATTCGATTTCCGGCCGGTCCAGCGGATGAGCCCGCACGACCAGCGGCTCGAGCGACATTTCCACGGCCCGCGCTAGCCGCGGATGAGGCGCAGGTTGAGCCGCGGCTGCTTCCGCAGGCGGTGGCTCGGCGGCGGGCTGATCTCGCGGGGTCGTCGAGTCGTCGAGCATGCTGGTTTCCCGATAGACCGCTGCATTATACGCGAAGGGTCAATCCGCCTGCCAGAAAATGCTGGCAGCCTTGACGCCGATCCGCATTCTCTTTCGCCGGCGGGGTGTTATTCTTGACATTGCCGGCACCCTCGCCATGCAAAACGCCCGCGAAAAGCCCCGTTTTCCGCCCCACGATGCGGCCGGTCCCGACGGCGTGCTGCTGGTCGGCGGGTCGCTGGCCCCCGACTGGATGCTGGAGGCCTACCGCCGCGGCATCTTCCCGATGCCGATCGTGATCGACCGCCGCCGCTTGATCGCCTGGCTGACGCCCGACCCGCGGGGCATCCTTGAATTCGACGGCCTGCACGTTTCGCGCCGCCTGGCTCGCCGTCTGAAGCGCGGGGAATTCCAGTTCACGCTCGACCGGAACTTCACCGAGGTCGTCGAGGCCTGCGCGGCCCCGCGAGGCTACGACGACGATTGCTGGCTGACTTTGGCCATGCAGAACGCGTATCAGACGCTGCACCGCCTGGGCCACGCCCACAGCGTCGAGGTCTGGCAGGACGGCTGGCTCGTCGGCGGCCTGTTTGGCGTGTCCATCGGCGGGCTGTTCGCGGGCGAATCGATGTTCCACCGCGCCACCGACGCCTCCAAGGCCGCCCTGACGTTCCTGCTGCCGCACCTGAAGCGCCGCGGCTACACGCTGTTCGATGTCCAATGGACCAACGACCACACCCGCAGCCTCGGTGCAATCGACATCCCGCGGACGCAATACCTCGCCCGGCTGGCCGAGGCCGTGAAGCGGCCAGCGACGTTTGGCAGCTAAGACAGCTGCCGGCCTCACGGTTTCTCTGGCCAGTAGAAGCAGTTTTCCTGCGTTGCTTGGCGAGAGTCGTCGACGATCACGCAGTCAGGCAGGTTGTCGCGCAATTCATTCATGCTTCGGGGCGTGATGTTGGTTTGCCAGATGCGCAGCGCCCGAAGGTGTTTCATCTTTTTCAGATGCTCGACGGCGCCGTCGGTAAGCGAGGTCTTTTCCAAGCCGATGATGTACAAGTTCGGCAGGCGGACCAGGTGCGCGACTCCGGCATCAGTCACCTGCACGCCATACAGCTCGACCGCCTCGAGGCTCTGACAATCGGCGAGATGCGCCAGCGCGCGGTCACCTAGCGCGGTTCCCTGGGCCGAAAAGCACTTGAGATTGGCAGGCAGCGGCGCGCGAACGATCTGATCGTCCGTCACATTCGAAGAATTGAGCGACAGCTCGCAAAAGCGAAGTCCTGCCAGTGCTCGCAAGTCCTCGTCGCGAACTACCTTGTTGTTACAAACGCAGCCGAGACTGTCCGTGGCGATTGGGGCGCTAAGGCCGAACCAGCGGTACACCCAGCGCGGCATTCTATCGGAGTACCAATCGGTGACGCCGACGCTGAAGCCTCCCGCAAAGACCTGCCGGAGAATCTGCCGCTGCTCTCGCACATCGCGGACTTTGTTTCCCAGCCAGGCGAGGCCGACGCCGCACGCCAAGGTCATGATCAGCAGCTGGGAGGGGCGCAAAAATCGGCCTGGTGAGCAAGCGGGTCTCGACCAGCGACAGGATCCCGGCAACGGATTTACCGTGCTCCAGTCGATGTGACCGACGCGAGTTATAGCGCGGGCCGG
>DASRJB010000854.1:0-6914 GCA_035649715.1 Pirellulaceae bacterium | reverse complement strand
TCCGGGTAGTCTTCGGCGCGAGTGGGGGTGATTGCCGTTTTGGCCATTGGTGTGAGTTCAGGGTTCGGGGTTCAGGGTTCAGGCAGCAGACCCGCTTAGCCGCCGCGTCCACGCGGCGCTCTCTCGGCGGATTTTAGCGGAACGCCCTTTCGCCGTGCAGGGCGACCGTGGGGCAGACATTCCTGACCGCCACACTTTCAGCAGCTTGCGCGGGCCGTAGCGGATTTGTGGTCCAGGCGCGTCGGCGCGCCCGGCGGCGATGAGCTAGGGTTGCTGTCCCTTCCAAACAAGCTCGGAGTCTCACGCCATGTCGCAAGTCCTGGAACGCGGTGCGCCGCCGTCGTCGCCGGCCAAGCAGCCCGCCGTGCCGCTGGCCACGATCCTGTCGGGCGTGGCCCTGGCCATTTCGTGCGGAGTTGCCTGCTGGACGTTCTCGCACGATCCGCTGGGCCGCGGACTGGCCGCCTACGACCTGAGCAGCCCCAAAGCCGCGTTGGTGTCGCAGCTGAAGATGCTCGAGAGCCAGGACTACCGGGCGATTCTGGAGTCGGCCGACCAGTTCAACGCCAAGCGGGCCCAGGACAAACTGCGGACACTCGAGTTCCGCAAGGAGTCCGAATTCCGCGGCAAAAAGATCCTCTTCATTTCCTACGAAGAGAACGGCATCCGCAAGCACGACATCCAGTCGTTCGAGAAGGACGCCGAAACGGGCGCATGGAAATCGGCGTACGCCAGCATCACGTCGGTCTTCGAAGGCAGCGACGAAACGCCCGATGAGAAGAAGCTCCGCGGCATGATCAAGAAATGGCGCGACTCGGGCGCGCTCGAGTAGCCGGCGGCCCTATCGCTTGATCATTTTCGCCAGGCCGCGGTAGCCGGCGAGGCGCTGGCGGTCGTTCGCGGAGAGGCCGAACCAGCGCGTGCGGAGGGCCTGGATGCGGCGGAGGATGTGGTCGGCCAGGCGCAGTCGGCGGCCGGCGAGTACCAGGCCCGTAATTTCTGGATGCTCGGCGGCGGCCTGCAAACGCCAGCCCTTTTCCGCTTGGACTTCATAGCCGTGGCGAGCCAGGCAAGCCTCGACTTGCGGGCGGAGGGTCATGGGCTCGGCTTCAGTTCTGAACGAGAAGGCCAGGTCGTCGCAATAGCGGGAATAGCGGCCGCCAGATTGCCCGGCCAGCTCGCTCAGCTCCTCGTCCAGGGACCGGTTGACGAGGTTGCTCAGCGCGGGGCTGGTCGGCGCGCCTTGCGGCAGGCCGCCACGATAGACCGTCAGCCGCATCAGCACGTCGAGCGCCGCGCCTTCCCAGCCCTGCTCGCGGAACCAACGACGGACGCGGCGGGCGGCGGTCGCGGGAAAAAAGTCGGCCAGATCGACAGTCAACACGATTTGCTGGCCTAAATGTCGCCGGGCGTGCGTGGCGATCGACGAGCCCGAGCGAAACGCTGTAGCCGCAGCGTGAACGTATTGCTGCGACAGGTACTGCTTGAGCAGTCGCCGCTGGTGCAACTTGAGCGCTCCGGACGGCGCGGCGATCTGCCGAATTCGGCCGCTGCGCTTGCGGATTTCGAACTGCCGGTAGCAGAGCCGCGGGTTGCCGGGGACCGCGGCCAGCTCCGCGGCGGGCACGGACAGAATCGCGGCCAGTCGCTGGAGGCCTGCGTCGGCTCGCGAGCCGCGGCCCAGCAGGCGGGAGAGCAGCTCGATCATGCCTTGCTCGCTGGCGGCTGCGTAGAAGGTTCGGCGGCCGACGGCTCGCGCGTCAGCAGCCGATCGAGGCCGGGAATGACGATCACATTGCCCGACTTCGAGGCCAGGTTGTTGAGCAGCTCCAGCTCCTGCATCCGCAAGAGGTGCGGATTTTCTTGGAAGAGCTTAGCCGTATTGGCGCGGGCCCGCGCGGCGGCGATCTCGTGGCGGGCGGCGACGAGGCTGGCCCGCCCCTTCAGCTCGGCCTCCATTTCCTGGAGGAAGACGTTCCGCACCTGCCCGGGCAGCACGATGTCCTTGACGCCGACGCGCGACAGCTCCACGCCGTATTTCGAGGCCCGCGGCGCGACCTGCGCCTGCACGCCCGCCGAGAGCGCCTCGCGGCTGCTCATCAGGGCCTCCAGCGTCTGCCCCGTCACCGCTTCGCGGAGCGTGAGCTGCAGGTCCTGATACAGCTGGGCGACAAAGTTCTCGACCTGGTGCCGCGCGGCGACCGGATCAACGACCCGGAATTGCGCGATCAAGGTCACGCGGACGCCGATCTTGTCGCTGGTCAGGATTTCCTGTCCCTCGACCGTCTGGCTCGTCTCGCGGATGTCCACGATCTCGATTTGCTTGCTCTGCCAGGGCCAGATTCGATACTGCCCCGGCGGCAGGACCTCGACGAACCGGCCCTGGTCATAGAGCAGGCCCCGCTGGTATTCCCGGATAATCCGCTTCGCCACGGCTGCCTCCTGTTCTCAAGCACGTTATGTTTCACGCCGCGGCACGCGGCGGTCAATCGCGATCCAAGAGGACTTTTGGCGGCAGCGAGCGCAAAAAGTGCGCCCGCGGCCGTCCGAATACGCCCGGTCGTGGGAGGCGGGTTGATGACGCCCGGCCGCCGGCGAACCGGCAGCTGATGGGCGTCAGGCATCCCCCACCCCGCAAGACGACCAGCCGCAACGAGCCGAAGCTCGCCATCGGATCGTCCCCTTGGCGATGCCAAGGCCGCGCTTGCGCGGCCCTGGCAATTGGGGGTCTTACGGCGGTACGCCGAACCAAAACCAGGCCGGCGCCGCGCTGACTCGCGGCCGAGTATAGCCGCCGCAAGGGCAAACGCCAGCACGTTGCCGCGGCGGAAACGGGCAGCTAAGTTGGCAATCTGGCTCGTAGCGGACGCTGCCAGCGTCCGCCGGAGGGAAGACGTACGGCGGCCGACGCTGGCAGCGCCGGCTACGTGGTGAGCGTGTTATGGCGATCGCGTTTCAATGCCACAAGTGCGGCGGCAAATTTGCCGCGCCGGATCATTTGGCCGGCCAGCAGGCCCGCTGCCAGCGGTGCGGCACGGTGGTGAACGTCCCGCTGGCTTCGGCGGTGCCCGTCAGCCCGCTGCGCCAGCCGCAGCCCTCGCTGGTCAGCAACGTGCCCTGGACGGCGATCCTGGCGGGCGGCGGGCTGCTCTTGTTCCTCGGATTCGGCGCGCTGTGCCTGTTCGTGTTCGTGCAAATTGTGTGGCCAAAGCTGCAGACCCTGGCCGATCGGACGACTGTTCCCGCCGTGTCTCCGCAGCCGCCGGTCACGCCGCAGCCGACGCCCAATGTGCCGACGGCCAAGGTTCCCACATCAACCCCTAACCCGTTCGAAACGACACCGTCGTCCGCGTCGCCCACACCCGCGACTCCCAACTCGTCAGCGCCTGGCTCCGGCAGGCCGTCCGGAAGCGGCGACGCTCCGGGGCTGCCGAATCTGCCCACGAGCTCCGGCCCGCGGCCCGCGGCTGGCAATAACTCAGCGCCCGCTCTGCCGCCGACCAGCTGGTCCGCTCGCCCCGATCCGCCGCTGGCCCCCGTCGAATACAAGAAAGGCAAGATTGCCATCCCCCTGCCGAGCAACGCCGAGCTGCGGCTGCCGTATGGGCCGAGCCATTTCATCCTGGGTTTCGCCCGCGACTTTCAGAAAGAAATCTGGGAGGTGATCGACCTGCGGACGGGCAAGGGAATCGGCAAGCCGATCCAGGCCAAGCTCGACATCGACTATCGCAGCGAGGCCTTCAGCCCGGACGGGCGATACCTGGCGGCCTTGCAGCGCCGCAGCGGCGACGAGATCCCGATCGGCGTCTGGTCGTTTATCTCCGGCCAGATGGAGCGGGTGCTGCGGGTGAAGGGCTGGCGGGTGAGTGCCCCGCTGCGGTTCGGGGCCGCGCACCAGCTCGTCTCGCTGCACGAGCAGGAGCACAACCTCTCGGTGCTGACGCTGTGGAATCTGCAAACGGGCGACAAGGTCCGCGAGATCGGTTTTCCCGCGGGCAGCGGCGAGAACCGCCTGCAGCCGGAATCGCTGGCGGTCAGCCCGGGCGGTAAATACGCGACGCTGGTGATGGGCAATCAGCTTGGCGTTTTTGACCTGACGACGGGCCAGCCGGCGGGGAACGCGGTGCTGCCGGTCGTTCCCTCGTCGTGCGAAGGGACGGCCTTCTCGCCCGACGGCCGGGAACTGGCGCTGGTGGTCGGCTCCGGGTCCGGCCACCGGCTGTTCATCGTCGACTTCTCGTCGGGGCGAATCGACGTCGATCAGGACTATCGCGGCAACCTGCGGTTCTTTTTCTACGACGGGCCGGTGCTTGACTGGCTGCCCGACAAGAGCGGCCTGATCTGGCGCGGCCACATCCTGCTGGAGCGGACCAGCGGCGAGGAAGTCTGGTACTTCGATACGACCGACGGCAACCCGCGGCGGTTCATCCGCGACAACGAATTGCTGGTGCTGGTGCGCGACCGCGGCCAGAAGCTGCTCCGCACGTTCGACCTGCCGGAGAAGGAAATCGACAAGGCCATGCTGGCGGTCCGCGAAGGGGGCGTGGCGATCGACGCCGCCCTGCCGCCGCTGACGACGCCCGACACGTTCGGCGTGACGCAGCAGACGCTGCCCAACGGCCGCACGGCCTGGTCGCTGTCGCCGGACGCGGCGGGCCCGACGCCACGCGGGCAGGAGCGCGAGCTCTTGGTGGCCAAGAGCGGTGAGAACGTCCGCGGAGTGATGTTCGCCGGCACATCGGCCGGCAAGGTCGTCGTGCAGAAGGAAATCACGCCGCCGGCCGGGCCGGGGTTCCGCCCCGCGCGGCAGGTCGTTATCGAGCGCTACGACCTCACGAGCGGCGAGCGCGGCCAGTCGCTCGAGGTGCCGCACGTCTATCAGTTGGCCGACGTCAGCCCCAGCGGGCGGTTCGCCGTCGTCGCCTTCGCGCCGGAAGCCAACAAGTACGACCGGCTGGACATCCTGGGACTGGCCCCCAAGAAACACGTCGCCGCCTGGCGGCCGTATGGAGGCGAGAAGGAGCAGCCGGCGGCCGCGGGCAATAACCAGCAAGCACGGTTTCCGTCGCTGTGGGGCCTGCCCAGCGATCCGCGCTCGATCGCCTGGATTTCGATGCTCGACGACGAGCACCTGCTCACGGTCAACACGACCGGCAAGCTGGTCTGCTGGAAGCTGCCGGAGTGCAAGGCGCTGTATGCCTTTGCCGATTTCGGCGAGCCGCTGGCGGTGAGCGCGGGCCGCAAGTACCTGGCGGGCGGGCACTCGGGCGAGTTCCGCGTGTTCGAGGCCTTGACCGGCAAGTGCGTCGGCGACCTCGATTCGCCGCTCTCGGGCTCGCGGGCGATCCGCGGCGCGTTCCGCCCCGACGGCCAGGAGCTGGTCGCCGTTATCGATGCCGGCACCGACAAGATGCTCGTCCGCTGGGACATGAAGAATGGCAAGCTCACCCAGGAAGTGCCGATCCCCGCCGTCGCGGTCAGCAGCTATGTGCCGTTTTACGCGGCGCATAACGGCGTGCGGCTGGGAATGGAATACCGCGGCAGCAACTTCCTGATGATCGACGACCAGTTCCTCGTCGATCTCAGCAAGCGGGCCCTCGTCTGGCGGTACCACCTGCCGCAGGGGCACTTTGCCGCGAATTCGCCCGACGACCGCACCTGGTATTGCATCCGCAAAAACAACGTCGCGGATCAGTCGATGTTCCTCACGTCGATCGACACGCCCTCTAACAGTGTGCTCAACAAGTCGCAGGGCAAGTCGCTCGAGAAGCAGCTCGTGCTCTACCCGGGAATGAGCGTGCGGGTCGCGGTCGATCTGTCGGCGGCGGGCATGAGCGACCTGACGCCGACCGTCGAGAAGGCCGTCGCCCAGGGCCTGGAGGCCCGCGGCCTGGTCATCGATCCCGCCGCGCCCCTCGTGTTCTCCGTCGTCGCCGCCCAGCGAGCGACGGGCGAGCAAATCCAGGTTTACAGCGGCAGCTCGCCCTTTGGCTACAACCCGTTTTTCAATCCGGGCCAGCCCTCCCAGACGATCTCGCAGGAAGAGCTGGCCGTGCGGCTGTCGGTCAGCGACGCCGGCGGCAAGGTGCTGTGGCACATGGACCGCAGCGCCCGGATGCGGGCCTTCGGCAGCGTCCGCAGCGGCGACGCGGGAACTCAGCTCCGCGACGAGATGGTCAAGCAATTCGAGAGCGTCCTGGCCGGCAGCGGCTCGGCCACGCAGTCGCTGCCTCGATACATCTTCGGCGACCTGGACTCGATCCTCGCCGGCGAGTCACAGCTGGGCTTCCACGACGAATCGCCGCCGCCCCAGTCGCAGCTGCCGGCCGCGCGGCAGCCGCCGGGGATTGCTCCTGGCTCCTAGTGCAACGTCTCGGGCCGACGAGTTCTTCGCCGGGTCGGACAGCTCGGTGGCGAATAATTCGGCCGCGATTCGCGAAATTCCCAGGCTTTGCAGTAGTTTTGGCCGCGATTTATTCGCCAATTGCCCTCGATACCTGAGGATCTGGCGATAATTTCACCGCCGCCGATCGCAAACGCCTTGCGGGATCAGCAGTTACGAGCGAATTGGTGTGGCGAACAATTCGCCTCCTGTCGGCCGTGCGCCTCCTCATCTGCTTCGGGACTCCGGCGTTCTTCACCGGGTGGCGAGGCGAGGCTCCGTGGTGAAAAACTCCGAATGCCGCGGAAACTGGCGCGTTTGCCTGTGGCCGGGCGACCTGGACGACCAAATTGCCAAGGACAGTGCTGGCCGCCGCGAGCCGGCCGCGGTTTGGAATTGTAACTTTCAGTCCACTATCTGTCAAGTCAACCACAACAGATTGTGGTGGCCTTTCGCCAAACCACAATAGGTTGTGGTCCGCGCAGTCCGGGCTCCCCAAAAGAGGGCCGGGGCATTTTCCGATTTGAAACAC
>DASRJB010000853.1:0-12170 GCA_035649715.1 Pirellulaceae bacterium | reverse complement strand
TGCGCCGCGCCGCCCCGTTCGAGCTGCTCCTGGCAGTAGCCCCACAGCAAGCGGTACAGGTCCTTGGCCTCGGCCGGCCGCAGGCGTTCGACCGCGGCCTTCACGCCGATCAAGATACTGATGAGTTACATGGGCGGCTGGCAGGCGTCTTAAGCGTCAGGTGCTGATGCATCGCCTGGCCGGCAATATCCGGATCGTGCGAGGCGATGGCATCGACCAGGTTGCGATGATTGCGTTCGAGGTTTTGAAAGTCCCGGCGGCGATCGCTGGCTAAGAGGCGTCGCCGCACAAGGTCGCGCAGGTGGCACCGCTCCAGGGCGTCCATTAGTCCCGTGCTCCGGGTTATCCGCGCGATCGCGACGTGCAGCTCGATGTCCGCCTCGTCTGCCTCCTCCCACGCTTCGCGCCGCACGATATCGCCCATGTGGGTGATGATGGCGTACAGCCGCTCGACGTCCTCCGGCGAGGCCCGCCGCGCTGCCAGGCGCGCCGCTTCGGTCTCCAGCGCGCGGCGAAGAATCATCGCATCGGCCAGATCGTCTTCGTTGAATTGCCTGACCATCCCGCCCTGAGAGGGCTCGTTGGTGATCAGTCCGTCGTGAGCCAGCCGGCGGAGCGCGGCGACCACGGGACCGTTACTGGTGCCCATGGCCTCTGCGATCGCCCGGTGGCTGAGGCGCGTTCCCGGCGAAAGCTCGCCTGCCAGGATTCTCTCGCGAAGCGTTTCATAGACTCTTGTCGTGGCCAGTCCGAGCTTGCGCTGGCTGCGCGTTGCGCCGTCTGGTCGCCTTGGCTTCGTCTGCTGCCTGCCCATGACTGTACCTGCCTCGCGTGAATGGCTGTCCGCTTGCAAACCGGGCCATGAAGATTGTACAATCCCGCGTGAGTACTCACAATTACTCACGTGCCTAGGTTGCCGTCCGAGTGGCTTGGCGATTTCGGCCCCAGGCGCCGCTCGGCACGGTGAGTCTGGCTCCCTGCGATTCCACTTTCTGGGTGCGGAGCGCAAAGATGAACGGCAAAGCGCGCGGCTTTACGCTGGTCGAATTGCTCGTCGTTATCGCGATCATCGGCGTCCTGGTCGCCCTGCTCTTGCCAGCCGTGCAAGCGGCGCGGGAGGCCGCGCGGCGGATGCAGTGCGCCAACAACCTGAAGCAGATCGGGCTCGGCCTGCACAACTACCACAGCACCCACAACCTGTTTCCGCCGGGTCGGATGTACCCCTATTTCAGCCCGACGATTCCGTGTTGGACCGGCGCCGTCTCGGTGCACACACATCTCATGCCGTACTATGAGCTGGGAAACGCCTACAACCGCTTCGACTTCAATTTTCCTCGGGTCCGCGTGCCGCCGCTGGGAGCCCCTTTCTGTCCGCAGAACGAGGCAATTGTCGCAACGCACTTTCCGCTCTTCGCCTGCCCCTCGGAAGCCCGCCGGCCCAATGGCGTTGTGACAAATAATTATCGCTACAACTTCGGCGTGACGTTCTGTGTGGGCGTGCCCTGGGACGACACCGGAGCAGAGCGGGAGCCCTGGAGTTCCAATTGCCGCGGCGAATTGCACGGACTGGCGGGAGGCCTGTTCGGCGACCTCGTGCGGGGGGCTCGCGACGTGACCGACGGGCTTTCGAACACGGCGGCGTTCAGTGAGCGCGTGATCGGGGACCTGGACAATGCCGGGCTGATCAGCCCGGGAGATTTCCGGCGGACCGTTCCGCAGAATGAGCAGCAGACCACGGCGACGATCCTGGCTTCCTGCACGGCCAATCTCCCTCTGACTGGTTCACACGAGAGCTTTATCTCGGTAGGACCCGGAGCGTGGACCTACGGTCATCCGAACAAAACGATTTACAATCACCTGTTTACACCCAATTCGCCAATTCGCGATTGCAGCACCAATGTCTCCGCCGTGGATGGCAACAACGAGGGCGCGATCGCGACCGCCCGCAGTTATCATCCCGCTGGCGTGAACCTGCTCATGGCCGATGGTTCGGTTCGCAAGGTCAGCAACAACATCGAGTTGACTGTCTGGCGGTCCGTCGGCACGCGGTCAGGCGGCGAATCGCTGGGTGACTTCTAGCCGCTTCATTTCTCTGTGACGGCAACTCGGCAACACTCGCGGAGAACTGCCATGCTTCGACGCCTTGCCGCCGCGTGCCTCGTCCTGATTATCGTGGGATGCGGCAGCCCGCCGGATAACACGAGGTCCCTGGGCGGATCGTTTGCACAAATCGAAGGAGCCGTGGGGGACATGCACGCGAATGTCTTCGGCGGCCGGTATTCCGGGGACCTGGGCAATGATCAATTGGGATTCGCGATGGTCGAGTTCCAGAAATCAGTCAAGGGAACTGCCTTGGAGGCGGATGGCGAAAGGCTGGCCCGGAAAATCACCGAAGTCACCACGTTGGGCAGCCAGCGTCCGCCGATCGCCAAACTCCGCACGGCGGTGAAGGAGCTGGAGGACATGGTGGCCGACATTAAGAAAAAGCTCTGATCTGGCGACCCGCTGGAAACGGGCAGGAATTCGCAAAAACGGGATCCCGAGTTTTGAGATTGCAGCTTGTTTGGACCCTTAAGGCGCCAACGGCGCCGCGGGGACGCCGCGGCCTGGAAGCGGAATCTCGGTCGCCGCCGGATTAGCCAGCGGCTTGTAGTTCTCCAGCGGCGTGGGCGGCAGCTTGTAGGCGATGGTGCCCTTGGCCTGCCGCTCCTTCCAGTTCTGGATCGCGGCCCGCTGCTGGGCAGGCAGGCGCTCGGGCCGATACAACTCGCCCGCGCCGGTAATCGCCAGCAGGTTGGCATAGGCCAGCACCCGCACATCCATCTGCTCGTGCTCCAGGAACTTGACGAGCTGCGCCGCCCCGCCCCGTTCGAGCTGCTCCTGGCTGTAGCCCCACAGCAAGCGGTACAGGTCCTTGGCCTCGGCCGGCCGCAGGCGTTCGACCGCGGCCTTCACGCCGGCGGCCGCTTCGGGCGAATGGTGCAGGGCCCGCTGCAATCCTTCCACCTCGGCGATCCAATACGACTTCTGCCGCTCGTCGCTGAATTCCTTGAGGGCCGGCTCGTACTCGCTCAGGCAAGTCAAGCAACGGGCGGCCAGCGAGCGGACTTCCACCTTGCGAAACTGTAGCGCCTCCTGAAGCGCCAGGCTCAGCGCCCGATCGTCGGCTAGCATGCCATCCAGCTCGAGCGAGGCCTGCCGGTCGATCGGCGGGACGCTCTTGGCGTCGATCCACTCGGGCGCGATGAACGGCCCCTGCAATTCGGGCGGGCTGGCGCCGGCGTACAGCAGAACCTGATGAGTGGGAATCTCAACCTTGGGCTGGCCTTGCTCCTGCCAGGTGACGCGGCCGTGCGTGTTGAACAGCTCGACCACCGTCGCACCGGGCCCTTCGGCGGGATCGGTCCCCGGCGGCAGCCAGCGCATCACTTTGACTGCCACGGTCGAATCGGGATCAACCAGCGTAACCAGGCCGCGAATGCCAGCCGTTCCCAGCGGCACGCCGCCCAGGTCGAGATCGAATTGTGAGTTCATCGCGCCCACCGCGACGATCAGCATCTTGCCTTGATCGACGATCAGCCGCGGGATGTTGCCTTCGGAGGGCGCCGCCAATTGCACCGCGCCTTCGCTGGCAAAAGTCACCTGCAATCCCGGCAGCGTGAGCTGCGGGCGATAGGTCGGCAGCGCGATCACCCGCTCGCCGGCGACGAGTGCGCCCTGCGACGGCTTCAGCTTCCAAAGTCCATCTGCCGGATCGAAGCTGGCCAGCACCTGGCCGTCGGAGGTATAGCGGCCGACGTCCATCGGCGGCGGCTCAACGGCCGGCACAGCCGGCACTAGCGGCCGGCGGCCAACCACGGCCTCGGGCATTGGCGCGGCGGGCGCCGGCGCTATGGGCGTGGCCGCGGGCGTTTCCGGGGGTGAGGCCGGCAGCGGCGCGGGCGGCGGCTTGTCGCCGGAATCGGCAGCGACAGCGGCGGGCGGAGTCGCACTGTCGGGCGTGGTCGCGGGCGTAGCCGGCGGGCTGGCGGGCGTCTTTGTCGAATCGGCGGCAGGCGGTGTGGCCATTTCCGGGCCTGGCGGCGCGGGAACCGACTCAGGCGGCGTCTGGTCGGGCGTTGGCTGGGTGTTTGTGGCGGTATTGGCTGCGACGATCGGGCCGCCCCGCATCCACTGGAGGACCGGATGCGATGCATTGAACGGACCCATCATTCGCAGCACGAACGCCGCGATGAGGAACGTGGCCGCAATGGTCGCGAGGAATGGCAAGACCCCCGCGCGGCGGCCTGCCCGCAGATAATCGGGCACCTCGCTGTCGGCCGGCTTACCGTTGGCCGCCACGGCTGCTTGCACCGGCGGCGGGGTCACGCCGACGCCCGGCGAGCGGGCCGCCTGGCGCTCGGGATCGCTCAAGTCGTACACGCGCTCGCGGAGCTCCGGCGAGACATCCGCCGGCTTGCCCAGCACCAGCGTGAGGATCTGATGGCAGGCCGCGACTTCGCAGAGGTGCTTGTCCGATTCCAGGCAGACCCGCTCGAAGTCCCCGACACGGTCCTGCGGCAAAGCGCTATCGAGATACTCGGCGACCGTGTTCGCGTCGTTGCCCAAGCCCTTGCCGTCGAGCTTCGGCGCGTCCATTCGCAGCTTCTTCATTACGCCCCGAATCCGCTGCGACAGCCCCGACGCGAAATCGCTTTCGTTGATCTTCTGGCTGAGAGCTTCGGCGTCGGCCGGCTCCAGCACGTTGTCCTGATAGGCCAGCATCGTCCGCAGCGTCAATCGCATGGCAGCTCTCCGCCTCGAGTCGCATTTCGCTCTACAGGTAATAGTGCGAAGCGGCGGGCCAATCCGTGCAACTGCCGGCGGGGAATTCTGACGGCGCGGAAGATAAAGCGTGCCCCGGCCGTGACTTACGACCCGAATACCGAAGCCCGAAAAGAGCGCCGAAAGACGTCGAGCCAGCTTTCGTTCAGCCAGGAGAGGCGGCAGACCTTCGGCTGCGGGAAGGCGACCATCGCACCGATAATCGTGACGACCATGAACAGCGCCAGCGCCGCCGGATGCGTGTCGAAGCGAGCGGCCGGCTCGGCCGACTTCGCCGCGGAGAAGACCCAGTCGTGGTGCAGAACGACGCGCTCCCAGCCGTTTGCCGTGCGCCGCCAGCCGTCGTCGGCAGTCTGGGCCGTCACTGTCTGGCTGACAGCGGCCAGTGCCAGCAGGATCGCAAATAGAGAGGTCAGCACGCGCGACATGAATGGTGGCCTTGCCGCCGGCCAGTCCCGCGCCCTTTCTGCATCGAAATGGGTGCTGCGGGCTCGTGCCGGCGACAGACCCAATTCGCAATGCCAGTGCCCTCGCTGCGGATCCTCTGCGGCTGAGCCTCAAGCGCTTGGGAATCAACGGTTTAGGCATACTCGCCAAATTTTGCCCGTGCGCGGCGTGTTGCTCTCCCGCAACGCGCGGCGCTATGCACGTTGCCTGGCCGCAGCGCGGCGAGCTTTTGCCACATGCGGGTGGAAATGGCGCAGCCGCTGCGACCGGCACAATCCGACGGCCGGGCAGCCTGCGCGAGCGGCCTTGCGCACGTCGATTTGCCGGACAATCGACCGCGTCCTAGGTTTCCGTGTCAGGCACATTCCCCCGGCACCGCGCGCCGGCTCCGCCTTTGCGCGAGGCCGGCTGGACCCCTTGGAGCGTCCGTTTATGACCGCGACCCCTGCGAAACCCACTCCCGGACTCAAGGACCTGCTCAGCTCGGCTCAGCTGCCGGCGCTGCCGCAAAGCGCGATCCGCCTGCTCGAGCTGTCGCAGAACCCCGACAACGGCCCGGCCGAATTCGCCGTGCCGATCGAGTCCGATCCGGGCCTGACGGGGCAGGTGCTGAAGTTCGTCAACTCGTCGTATTTCGGCTTCTCGCGCGAGATCTCGAGCGTCAAGCTGGCAATCACGCTCGTGGGTATCCGCACGATCAAGAACTTCTCGCTGTGGAGCGCGGTCTTCAGCCTGATGCCCAATCCCAAGTGCGGGCCGTTCGACCTGAAGAGCCTGTGGCAGGACTCGCTCCGCCGGGCCCTCTTCGCGCGGGCCTGCGGCAAGCTGCTGGGCCTCAAAGAGGCGGAAGATCTCTTCGCCGGCGCTCTGCTGCAAGACATGGCGATCCCGCTCTTGGCCAAGGAGCAGCCGGCCCGCTACCTCAAACTGCTCGAAGGCCGCCATGATGGCGAAAGGCGCCTCTCCGACCTGGAGCGGGTCGAGTTCGGCTGGACCCACGCCGAAGCCGCCGGCTTCATGGCCCGGCAGTGGAGCCTGCCCGAGGAATTCGCCCAGCTGATCGAGGCCCACACCCGGCTCGACGACTTCCTCACCGACGGCTGCAAAGACCCGGGCAAGCTGGCCGTGGCCCTCTCGGCGCTCTTGCCGGCGAACAACGACGACCAGTGGTTCGAGAAGGACAAATTCCTCGCCGCTTACCAGCAGCTCGTCGGTCCCCGCGGCAAGCCCGCGGAAGAGCTGTTCGCTCAGATCGACCGGGAATTCACTGAGTTCGCCCCGGTGATGAAACTGGCCACGCCCGCCAAAACGCTTACTGTTCACCTGGTCAAGGCGGCCATCGCCAGCGTGTAGCGTTGGCCAGCTATCCTTCGGCTGCCCGCAAAACCGGCAGAATCGGTATAGTTTCGCGCGCCTCGCGCCGATTCCGATGGTAAGGCATGGTCCATCTTCGGGCCGTGCTAGCGGCGTCCGCGCTTGCGCGGCCCTGGCAATTGTGATGCGGCCTGGTGTATGTGGTGCTCGACTTGCCAGCAGGATGTCCCGGCTCTGGGCTCGCCCAGCGGCGGCAAACCGCGCTGTGGGAAGTGCTCGCAGCCGTTGGCCGAAAGCGCGGCCTCGCCGCTCGATAGCGCCGCCCTGGAGCGCTTGCTCAGCGACGTGCCGCAGGGCGAGGACTGGGCCCTGGAAGCCGAGCTGCGCGGCATGCAGCGAACGCTCGGCGCGCCCCGCAGCCCCGCGCCGGCAGCAGTCCACGCCCCGCATCCGCTGGCGCCCGCCTGGCATGCGCCGCCCGCCGCTCCGCAGCCGGCTCTCGAACCGATCGAAACGCCCAAGTCGCCCTCGCACCTGGCCGCCTGGACGATCCTCTCGCTGGGGCTGGCCGTCTTCGCTTGCGGCGCGGTGCTGCTCGGCTGGTCGATAGCGGCCCGCCGCGAAGACCTCTGGCCGATCGGCCTGCCGCTGGCCCTGGTCGGGCAAGCCGGCCTGATTCTCGGCCTCATCCTGCAGCTGGACGGACTGTGGCACACGAGCCGCCGCACTGCGAAGGCCCTCACGCAGCTGGACGGCGAATTGGCCAGCGTCCGGCAAGCGACAACGCTCCTTTCGACTTCGCACGCCTCTGGCGCGCAGTCGTTCTATTTCCATCTGGCCGAAGGCGCCAGCCCGCAGCTGTTGCTCGCCGATCTGAAGGGCCAGCTTGACCTGCTGGCTCAGCAGATGGCGACGCGGAAATCATAGTAGCCCGCTCGTTCCGCGAGCCGTCACTATTAAATCTCCGCGCCGCTGTTGATGAACAGCTGCGGCTGCGGGGCGGGCGGAGTAGCGGGTGCAGGCGCGGCCCGTACCACCGGCGCTGGCTCGTGGTCGAGGAACACCGCGATGTGCCCGCCGCTGATGCCCGCCAGCTCGGAAGCCCGCGCGAAGAACTTGCTCGCCCGCTCGGCTTGTCCGTCGTAGTTCAAAAACAGCCCAATCAGGAAATACGCGTCCGCGTCGCCGTTGCGGGCCAGCGCCGTCTCGGCCAAACTCTCCAGGTGCGACGCCTTGGTGATCGACGCGCCGCCATACAGGTCGTCCAGCCGGAATCCGCCGCGGCCCAGGTTGTCGGTGTTGGCGATGGCCCGCTTGAACGCGGTCGCCGCCAGTTCGAAGTTCTTCGTGGCGACAAACGCGTGGCCTTGCCGCCAATAGGCTTCGTCCACGTCCGGCGCGACATTGGCCGCCAGCTTGTACTTCTGCAGCGCCGAGTTGAAGTTCTGCGCCGCAAACAACGTGTCCCCTTCGGAAATCAACCGCATCGCCCGCTGCCGCGTCTCGAGATTCGAGACCCGCGGGCCGAGCTTCGGCAGGGCCCGCTCGGACAGCGCTAGCGCCGGCCGCACCTCGCTGCTGAGATTCAGGAACGCTTGCAGCGTCTGGGCATCGACGTTGGTCAGAATCGGTGTTCGCGGCTGCGGCAGCGCGGCGAGGGCGAAATTCGAGTTCGCGTTGTAGTAGCCGCCGCGGTTGGCGTAATAGCCGATGCTGATCGGCGTGCCATAATTCAGCCCGCCGTAGCCGTAGCCGCAGCCGTAGCCGTAGCCACCGTAGTTGATCAGCGGATAGTTGTACGCCGGGTAGTAATAAGCCGGACCGAAGCCGCAGTAATTGCCATAGCCGCCCCAGCCATAACCGCGATAGCCGCAGTATCCGCCCCACCCGCACCCGCGATAGCCCCAGCCGCAGTGGCGCCAGTGGCACCCCCACCAGGCCTGTGCCGGCGCAGCGACGAGCGAGAGTCCGATAAACGCGGCGAGGATCAGGATTAAGCGACGCATGGCCCAACTCCTTCCAGGTCAATTGGAATGCCCCAGGTCGGGATTATCGCGCGCTCCGTCGGCAGAAGCAAGCGAAGTCGGACGAGCCGCGGGCAGCGGGTGCAGCGCTTGCCACAACGCCCCCAGCAAGACCTGCGTGAACGCCGCCGCGGCGAACGCCGCCAGGCCGCCCAGCACCGCGAACGCCATCACGCCGACGGCGAGTTGCAAGAGGCCCGCGGGCTCGCGGCTGGTCAGCCAGGTCCAAACGCCGCCGCCGATTCCGCCGGCCAGCGTGCCGGCAATTGTCGCTGCGTAAATCACCCAGCCCAGTCCCTGCCGCTCGCTCAGACGCGTCGCCGACGCGAATTCCAGCGGACGTGGCTCTCCCGCACGGTTGGCCGCGGCGTCGTCAGGCGGCGGGCGGTCACCGAGCTCGCGCAGCCGCGTGCCGATCGCGTTGCCGGCGACGTGCAGCGTAATCGACGCGACGAGCAGGAGCAGTCCGACAAAGGCGATCGGCGACAGCCAGTGACCCAGCGCAAACAAGACGCTGCACGCGGTGACAACGAGCAGCAGCGTCCGCAAGCCGAACTGCGGCGGGCGAATCAGGCGCTGATCGGTCGATCGTGATTTCACAGGCAGGGAATATCCCGAACCAGGTTCACACCTGGCATTGTACACGCAAGAAATGGCCGCAGCCCCAGCGCGAGGCTGAGGCCGCGGCGGACATCCTTGATTTCGTCGTGCGCTTTCTTACGGTGCGCTCGGCGCGGCCGGCGCGGGCGCCGGCGCAGCGGGCGCCGCAGGCGCGGTGGGCGCTGGTGCAGCCGGCGGCGTCGCCGGGATCGGCGGAACGGCCGGCAGCGCCGGCGTCGTGGTTGTCGGCGGAGTCGCCGGACGGCCGGGCACCGCGGGGGTCGCCGGCGTCGTGCCGGGCCGCGGTGGAACCGCTGGCGTGCCCGGGCGCGGCGCATCCAGCCGCGGCTGCGTGTCGGCCGGAGTCGCCGGGCGGTTCGGATCGTCGATCCGCGGCCGCAGCAGCGTCTGCACATCGGCGCCGAAGTTGGAGCTCGACTCCAGTTGCACGTCGCGCATCGCGTTGGCGCGGTTGATCTGCAGCGCGAGCCGATCGGTGTTGGCCGAGAGTGCCCGCAGCAAGTCGGCCGCCGCAGCCAGCCGCTGCCCGCGAGCCGAAACGATCACGTCGCCCGAACGCAGCCCGGCATAGAAGGCCGGCGTCCGCGGGAACACTCGCTGAATCACCAGGCGGTCAGGCGTCCGGTCGTCGAGGATGATCCCGTACTGCCAGAGCGGGTCGTAGGCCACAGCCTCCTGGATGAGCACCGACGGCTGCACCACGATGACCTGCTCTTTGCCGCCGCGCATCACGACGACCTTGACCTGCTGATCGCGGATGGCGTCGTCGGTGAATAGGCGGACGAACTCGGCCTCCGTGGTGACGGGAGTGCCGTTGACGGAGATGAGGCGGTCGCCTTCCAGGAAGCCGGCGCGGGCAATGGCGCCCTGCGTGGCGACGTCGGCGACAACCAGGCCGGTCGTACCGGCCCGAGCGCCGAACCATAGTCCAAGGTCCGCGGCCCGCAGAGCTTGCCGGGCGTCGCGGCGGGCTTCGCGGAGATCGCCCCGCGCGTCGCGGATATCGCGGCGAGCGTCTTGAGCTCCTTCGCGGGCGTCGCGGCGGGCGTCTTGCGCACCCTCGCGGGCCCCCTCGACGCGGTCGCGAGCCGCTTCGCGCGCGCCCTCGACCCGATCGCGGGCCGCCTCGCGCGCTGGATCGGCAGCCGGCTTGACGGGATCTTGCTTCGGCGTCACCGGCGCTTTCGGCGCTGGGGCCGGTGTCGGCGGCTGCTGGCTCCAAGCGGGGCCGGCGATGGCCAGCGCCGCGCCGGCGGTCAGGCCGGCAGCCCAGCGGCCAATTCGATTCCAATAAATCGCATTCATTTCCATCTCCTGAAAGCTCGTGTTTTTGGCGAATTCCCCCTAGCACCGGCTGCAACGCGTGCGGACGGCGCTCCCTGATCGCCGGGGGGAGCATATCGCGTGCCCCCAAGGCCGGTTGGTCGGTAGGTCGGTAAGTCAGTAGGTCGGTGGCCGCCATACCGACGGACCGATGTACCGACCGACCGACTGACCGGCTCGTGACAACTTGTCGCCAGCACGCACCTACCCCTTCCCGCGGAACAGCCATCCCTGGCGGACAAAGTAAATGAGCATTCCCACGCCGATCGCGACCATCGCGACCAGCGCCAGCGGGTAGCCGAGGTACCAGCGCAGCTCGGGCATGTTCCACGGCGACGTATCCGGGTCGAAGTTCATGCCATAAATGCCGGCGATGAACGTCAGCGGGATGAACAGTGTCGAGATGATCGTCAGCACCCGCATCGTTTCGTTGATCCGGTTGCTCAGCGACGACATGTAGAGGTCGCGGAGGTCGGCGGTCAGCTCGCGGTAGGTCTCGACCAGCTCGACGACCTGCACGATGTGGTCGTAGCAGTCGCGGAGATACGGCCGCGTCGCTTCCGTGAATCGCGCCGTCTCCTCGCGGGACAGGTAGGCCATCGCGTCGCGGAGCGGCCAGATGGCCCGCCGCAGAACCAGCAGGTCGGCCTTCACCTCGTGCAGATGATCGACGGCCCGTACGCTGCGGGGATTGAGCACCTGCTCTTCCAGCTCGTCCAGCCGCTCGGCATAAACTTCCAGCACGGGATAGTAGTTATCGATCGTGGCGTCGATCAGGGCGTAGGCCAGGTAATCGCCGCCGAGCGTGCGCATCCGGCCGCCTTTCTCGCGGATGCGGGCCCGCACGCGGTCGAAGCTGTCGCCCGGATGCCCTTCCTGAAACGTCAGCAGCCAATTCGGCCCCAAGAACAGACTGATCTGCTCGGTGCCGCAGCGGCTGTCGGCCAGGTTCCCGCAATGCACCATCCGCAGCACAATGAACAGCACCTCGCCGTAGTCCTCGACTTTCGCCCGCTGGTGCACGTTCACCGTGTCTTCCAGGGCCAGGCGATGCAGGCCAAATAGCTCCCCGAACCGCTCGATGGTTTCGGCGTCGCCCAGGCCTTCGACGTTGATCCAGGTCATCGGCTGCTTGCCAACCAGGGCGTGTGCTTCGTCGGCGGTCTTGACCTCAGCCTCCACCACGCCGCTGGCCCCGTAGGCGATCACATGCATCACCGGCTGCGGCTGCGCCGGATCGGCCAGCACCTGGCCCGGCGACGACCCGGGCTCCGTCCGGCGATGGACTTTGATTTCGCGCGGCGGCGGCTTGCGGCGATTCTTGCGGCTCACGCTCGGCTCCTGACTTCAGGCGCGGTTCGACCGGCGGTTACTATGACCGTTGCTGCGTCGGGCGCGAACTGGCTGGCTATGCGTTGCATTCGCACTTTTTTCTCCACTGCCGGTTTCGGCGTAAGCATAGGCCGGCTCAGCACTTGCAGCCGATGCATGGCCGTTGGCTTTATGCACGTTATGCAGGTTATGCGTAGCAGGCTCACTCCGTGAGCCGTCACTTGCGGGTGGATGATCGTCGGCGGGCGACGGCACACGGAGTGTGCCTGCTACTGGCTCCTCTCC
>DASRJB010000852.1:0-5215 GCA_035649715.1 Pirellulaceae bacterium | reverse complement strand
GCCGTCGTTGAACCGCGTACTGGCGTTGATCATCACCGCCGAGCTATCGACCTCAGCCGCAAACTGCCGCGCGGCGGCCAGGTCGCTGGTGACGATCGCGTCGGTGTGCTGCGAGCCGTAGCGGTTGATGTGCGCGATCGCCGCGTCCAGGCCCTCGACGACCGCTATCGAGATAATCGGTCCCAGGAATTCGGTCGCATAATCTTCTTCCGTCGCAGGCTTAACGCCCGGCACACCTAGCTGCTTACGGGACCGCTCGTCGGCCCGCATCTCAATGCCCCGCTCGGCGAGCGCCGAGCCGATTCGCGGCAGGAATACGGCGGCGACGGCGGCGTGCACCAGCAGCGATTCGCAGGCGTTGCAGACGCCCGTCCGCTGGCACTTGGCGTTGATCGTGATCCGTTCGGCCATCGCCAGGTCGGCCGAGCCATCGACGTAAACGTGGCAATTGCCCGTGAAATGCTTGATCACCGGCATCTGGGCCTCGGCGGCGACCCGGCGGATGAGGCTCTCGCCACCGCGCGGAATCGCCACGTCGATGTACTGCGGCAGGGCCAGAAAATGCCCGACGGCAGCCCGATCCGGCGACTCGACCAGGTGCAGTGCGTCTGCCGGCAGGTCGTGCTCGGCTGCGGTGCTCTTCAGGATCTCGACGATCTCCCGGCTGGAATGAGCCGCTTCCTTGCCGCCGCGCAGGATCACCGCGTTGCCGCTCTTGAGGCAAATCGCCGCCGCATCGGCCGTGACGTTGGGCCGGGACTCGTAGATGAAGAACACGACTCCTAGCGGCACGCGGGTTTTGAGGATTTGCAACCCGTTGGGCCGCACCGACGATTCGATCACCTCGCCCACCGGATCAGGTAGCGCCGCGACCTGCTCCAAACCTAAGGCGATTTCGTCGATCCGCTGGGGGTCCAGTCGCAGGCGGTCGATCGCCGCGTCGCTCAACCCAAAACCGGGAGCTGCCGCGATATCGTCGGCATTGGCCGCCAGGAGTTGTGCCGTCTGTTCGCGAAGCCTGGCCGCCGAGTGCCGCAGCCAGGCATTCTTCTGCTCGCCACGGACCTGCGCCAATGCTGCAGCCGCAGCCTTGGCGCGGGCCGCCGCCTCGCGGCAATAGGCAGCCAGATCGCTCTGGATGGCGGTGCTCATTTCCACTATCCCGACGTAAGCGACAAAAACGGCGCAAGCCGGTTCACGCCAAGGACTTTCGGCACGCGACAGCGTCCCCGATCGGAGTATCTTTCAATTCGCGAAGCCGGTCAACGTCGGCGGCTGGGGTGCTTGGTGCTGCAGCAAGATTCTATCGCTAATGTGCTTCTGGAAACTGGTAATTCGTCGTAACCTCTACCGCAGAAACGGTTTAAGGTCAGCGCGTAGGCAATACGCCAGCATTCCAGCGGCCCTGGCGGGCCTAGCCGCTCGTCGCGCGGCGCGGCACAATCGGCTCTGCGCCGAAGGACGAACTGATGCCCGCCGTGCCCACCTCCGCCCTGGAAACCTTTGAGAACCAGTTTCCCGGCCGGGACTACACCATCGAAATCGTCTGTCCAGAGTTTACGTCGGTCTGCCCGAAGACGGGCCAGCCGGATTTCGGCACGCTGACGATTACGTACACTCCCGACCGCAAGTGCGTCGAACTGAAGAGCCTGAAGCTCTACCTCCAAGGCTTCCGCAACGAAGGCATCTTCTACGAGCACGTTACCAACCGCATCCTCGACGACCTCGTCGCCGCCCTCGCGCCCCGCCGCCTCAAGCTCGTCGCCAGCTTTACGCCGAGGGGTGGAATCAGCACGAGCGTGACGGTGACGCATGAAAACAGCAAATAACCTAAGAACCGAAGATCCAAGGGTGCATCCCTAGAGGATTTGGTTCTTCGGTTCTTGGAATTTTGATTTCCATGAAGATTGCCTACTTCGACTGTTTGAGCGGCATCAGCGGCGATATGACGCTGGGGGCGCTCGTCGATTGCGGCGTCGAGCTGGCGACGCTCCAGGCGGGGATCGATTCGCTAGGCTTCCCCAACATCAAGCTGGCCAGCGAAGAGGTGAAGCGCCGCGGCTTTCGCGCAGCGAAGGTGAAGGTGCTGCACGAGCCGGAGCATGCCCACCGGCACCTGCACCACATCACTGAAAAGATCGACGCCAGCAGCGTCCTGACGCCGCCGCAAAAGGACCTCGCCCGCCGAATCTTCACCTGCATCGGCGAGGCCGAGGCCAAGGTCCACGGCACGACGATCCGCAAAGTGCACTTCCACGAAGTCGGCGCGGTCGATTCGATCGCCGACATCGTCGGCTGCGCAGTCGGCCTGTCGCTCCTGGCCGTCGATCGGATCGTCTGCTCACCCGTGCCGACCGGCACAGGCCACATCGAGATCGAGCACGGCCGCGTGAGCGTGCCCGCGCCGGCGACGGCCGAGATCCTGCGGGGCGTGCCGCTCGCGCCGTCGGCCGTGCCGTTTGAGCTGACGACGCCGACCGGCGCGGCGATCGTCAAGACCGTCGCCGACGAGTTCGGCCCGCTCCCCGCCATGACGATCCAGACCATCGGCCTGGGAGCCGGCGACCGCGACCTGAAGGAGCAGCCGAACGTGCTGCGGCTGATCCTCGGCGAAGCGGCCGGCGGAATGGCGACCGATCAGATCTGGGTGCTGGAGACCAATCTCGACGACATCAGCGGCGAGATTATCGGCCACACCACGGCCCGGCTGTTCGAGGCCGGCGCGCTCGACGTCTATACGACCAGCATCCAGATGAAGAAGAACCGGCCAGGCGTGCTGCTCTCGGTGCTCTGCCCGGCCGAGCTGCTGGCCAAGATGGAGAAGATCATCTTCAAGGAGACGAGCACACTCGGCATCCGCCGTTGGCAGGTCGCCCGGCACAAGCTCGAGCGGCGGCCGCACACGATCGAGACGCCGCTGGGGCCGATCGAAGGCAAGCTGGCCGTGCTGCCCGACGGCGGCACGAGCTTCTCGCCTGAGTTCGAAGCCTGCCGGAGGATCGCCACCGAGAAAAACGTGCCGCTGAAGGACGTTTACGAGGCCGCTATGCGGGCGTCTGGCGGATCTTCGTAGCCGAAGCTGCCAGCATCGGCCGCCGACGCTGGCAGCGTCGGCTACGGCTGCGGCTTCAGCACGATCTTCCCGGCGAGCGTGCCGGCTTTGCGGAGCGTGTTGTCCTCCTGGAGCTGATGGGCGGCGGCCGCCTCGCTGAGCGGCAGGACGCGGCTGATGTTGGCCTTAAGCTTGCCCTGCGCGAGCCAGCGGCTGATGTCGTCGGCCGCGGCCCGCTGCTCGCCGGGAGTGGCTTTGAAAATCACAAAACCATGTAGCGAGCAGCCTTTCACATAGAACGGCCCCACGGGGAACGCCGGGCGGGCGTCGCGGCCAGCCATCAGCACCATCCGGCCCCGCTCGCCCAGATACGAGACGATCTTGTCGAAATCCGGCTCGCGGACCGTTTCCCAATAGACATTCACGCCCTCCGGAGCGAACTCCTTGACGGCCGCCGCGATGTCGTCGCTCTTGTAGTTCAGCGCCACGTCCGCGCCCAGCTGCCTAAGGGCCGCCACTTTCTCCGGGCTGCCCGCCGTGGCAACGACCTTCGCTCCGGCCGCCTTGGCCATCTGCACGACGAGCGAGCCGACACCTCCGGTGCCTCCGTTCACGAACACGGTTTCGCCTGCCTGAAGCTGCGCGTGGCGGAACAGGCCCAGGTGCGCCGTGATCCCGACCAGCGCGCAGGCCGCAGCTTGTTCATCCATCACGTTGGCCGGCGTTGGATAGAGCCACTGCTCTTCCGGGGCGCAGTATTCCGCAAACGTGCCCTGCCGGCCCAGCAGACCTTGATTGCTGCCCCAGACGCGGTCGCCCACCTTGTATCGCCGCGCCTGCGGGCCGACGGCTTCGACCGTGCCGGCCAGATCGCAGCCGATGATGAACGGCTTGGGCAGCGGCCAATAGTTTGCGCCGCTCCGCAAGTAGGTGTCGATCGGATTCACCGACACCGCGCCGACCTTGACCAGCACCTGCGTGCCGGCCGCCTCAGGCTTGGGCACATCGGCGTATTGGATCGTCGCTTCGGCCGGTCCCGTGTTCTCGATGTAGGCGGCTTTCATCGGGTCCTCTCGTAGGGTGCATAATCGCAGCGCAATGCACTTTCACGGGCGGTGCATTGCGCTCCGCTCATGCACCCTACATGGTAACCGCCACGTCCTGGAACCAGCATCCGCTGCGGAGCACCTGGCCGCGGAGTTCCAGCGCCAGCGGCCTCGCGAAAAGCGGCCCGCCGGTCACGACCGTGTGGAATTCGCCGTTCTCGCCGCAGGGATCGACGCCGGTCGCGGCCAGCTCCTGGGCCACTTGCCGACCGAGGGCGCGTCCCAGATAGCGCCGATCGACGAGTCCTTCGCGAGCCACGATAATTCGCGCCTCGAAGCCTGCAGCCCACCACTCCTCGAGCAATTGGAAACGATCTTCCTGCCACAAGGGAAGCGACGCGGTCAGCTTTGCCCGGCGGCAGACATTTTCCTCCCACTCGCGGTGCCGCGGAATGTCGATGTCGCCGAAGACGCACATTTCCGCGCCCGCCTCTCGGGCATCGTCAAGCAAGCGGATGAACGTGATTTCGTAATCGTCCCACGTAGCTGCCGCCGACAGCAGAGGCACGCCGATCGCCGCGGCTTGCGCTTCGAGCACCGCCCGCGACAGGCCGTGCGACCGCGAGCGCTCGCGGTCTTCCGTGAACATGGTCAGCAGGCACCTGAGTTCGCCGCCGGCTGCCAGCGCCCGGTGCAGGGCCAAACACGAATCCTTGCCGCCGCTCCAGGAGCAGCAGAGTTTCGTTCCCTCTCCCTTTGGGAGAGGGTTAGGGAGAGGGGCTGGCATAAGTCATTGAGATCTCAGACCCTCACCCCGGCCCTCTCCCAGAGAGAGAGTCACCGCCTCACGTCGCAATAGCCGACTTTTCCGCGCGGTGGGCGACGGTGGACTTGTAGAACTCCAGGCCGCCGAACAGCACGCCGGAAAAGAGCAGGTTGCCGTAGAGTGTGTTGAGTGAGAACGGAATGGCCGCGATGTAGCAGGCGAGCAGGCCGGCCGGCGTCAGCGGATACATTCGGGCCTGGCCGGAGCCGTCGCCCGCCAGCCACACGCCAAAGTTCGAGAGCAGGAAAAACAGGACCGACGCGGCGACCGCGGCCCAAGCAACCGGCAGCA